>JAUIJW010000063.1 GCA_030431085.1 Bacteroidia bacterium | reverse complement strand
CATTTTCTACTTCTTGGTAAACCTTCTGATTATTTTTTTTTCAATATTTTATTTGTTAATTCATTATTATGATATTCAGGAAAATGTAGGATTGTTATTCATCAAGAAAACAAGGAGTTAGGCGAAGTTTCTTATATCTTTTCAGATGATGAATACTTAGCAGACATTAATATTAAGTATTTGAAACACAATACATTAACGGATATTATAAGTTTTGATTACGTTGTTGGTAATATTATTTCTGGTGATATTTTTATGTCTATAGAACGAGTACGCGATAACGCAGTCAATTTGGGGTTAAACTTTGAAGATGAATTGCACCGAGTAATGATTCACGGCGTTTTGCACTATTGCGGTTATAAGGATAAAACCTTAGAAGAAAAGAAACTCATGCGTTCGAAAGAAGATTATTACTTATCTTTGCGGACTTTTAATTAAAACAATGTTCCACGTGGAACAATTTGAGATATGGATGTATTTAACACTAAATATGATGTAATTGTTGTAGGTGGCGGTCATGCCGGAAGTGAAGCGGCTGCGGCTGCGGCGAATTTAGGTGCTAAAACCTTGTTGATTACTATGAGTTTGCAAAATATCGCTCAAATGAGTTGTAATCCAGCCATGGGAGGTATCGCCAAGGGTCAGATCGTGAGAGAGATTGATGCATTAGGAGGGTATAGTGCGGTAATTACGGATCAAACAGCGATTCAGTTTAAAATGCTGAATAAGTCAAAAGGACCCGCTATGTGGAGCCCAAGAGCACAAAGTGATCGCATGCGTTTTGCTGAAGCCTGGCGGCAACAGTTAGAACAATTGGCTTGTTTAGATATGTTCCAAGATTCTGTAAATGGGTTAATTTTTGAAGGTAATACTATTGTGGGTGTTAAAACCTTATTGGGCTTAAATATTTATGCTAAAACCGTAATAGTAACAGCCGGAACTTTTTTGAACGGAAGAATACATATAGGCGATAAAACGTTTGGTGGCGGTAGAGCCGGTGAAGGGGCTTCAACTGGAATTACTGAAGATTTGGTAGGTAAAGGTTTTGAGGCAGGAAGAATGAAAACAGGTACACCACCACGGGTAGATGCTAAGTCGTTAGATTTTTCTAAAATGATAGAACAGCCAGGAGATGACAAACCACATAAATTCTCGTATTTACCAAGTACAGCACCGTTAACAGAACAGCGTTCTTGTTATATGACTTATACCTCACCAGAGGTTCATGATTTGTTGCGTGAAGGTTTCGAGAAGTCGCCAATGTTTACGGGACGAATTCAAGGGGTGGGCCCAAGGTATTGTCCATCTATTGAAGATAAGATTGGTAGATTTGCGTCAAAAGAAAGACATCAATTATTTATTGAGCCAGAAGGTTGGCATACTACAGAGATTTATGTTAATGGCTTTTCAACAAGTTTGCCTCATGAAGTGCAGTATCAAGCACTGTCTAAGGTGGCAGGCTTTGAAAATGTTAAGTTTTTGAGATTTGGCTATGCTATCGAGTATGATTATTTTCCGCCTACGCAGTTAAGGCATACATTAGAAACTAAATTGGTAAATAATTTGTTTTTTGCCGGTCAAATTAATGGAACTACTGGGTACGAAGAAGCGGCTGCGCAGGGATTAATGGCGGGGATTAATGCGGCATTAAAAACCCAAAACAAAGAGAAGTTTGTTTTACAGCGCGACGAAGCTTATATAGGGGTATTAATTGATGACCTTATCACTAAGGGTACAGACGAGCCTTATAGAATGTTTACTTCAAGAGCAGAATATAGAACTTTATTGCGTCAAGATAACGCTGATTTGAGGTTAACGCCAAAGGGATTTGAAATAGGATTGGCCTCAAAAGAACGAATGGATAGGGTTATAGAAAAGCAAAAGAAAACAGATTTGTTTGTCGCATTTTTAAAAGACACCAGTATTAAGCCGGAGCAGGTTAATAAGATATTAGAGGAGAATGATTCTGCGCTAATTTCGCAATCCATGAAAATGTTTAAAATCGCTTCCCGACCTCAACTTAACTTTGATGATGTTAAGAAGTTTCCAGGAGTTAAAGAGTTTATTAAAAACCATGATATAGATGAAGAGATTGTTGAACAAGCAGAAATACATGTGAAGTATTCTGGGTATATTGAAAAAGAAAAGAATAGTGCTGATAAATTACAGCGTCTTGAGAACATTCAGATTCCTGAGAATTTCGATTATCATAAAGTGAAATCAATCTCTTATGAGGCAAGAGAAAAGTTAAGTAGTATTCAACCCACATCAATTTCTCAGGCCAGTAGAATTTCTGGGGTATCGCCCAGTGATATTTCGGTTTTGTTGGTGTATATGGGCAGATAATTAAAACTGTTTCACGTGAAACAATATACTAAACCGTTATTTAGTTTGAGTATTTTACTGTGCTTAGCGATGGCATGTATTCCGGTTCAACAGGCTCCGCTAATTAAGACCTATGAGATTCAAGAGGGGCAGCCTAAAAGAAAAAAAGACATTAAAAAGAATACACAATTTGTGTTTAGTTATTACGAATCGATGTTTGATTTATTTGAATTTTTAAATTCAAAATATCCCAAAGCCTATTCGGTAAAAAAAGGTTTGGCCGTGGTGGAGCAACCCTTTTTTGATGTCGCCACACCATTTAAATTTAGGTTTTATTTTTTAAAGAATAGAGATGTTAATGTTGATTTAATATCATTATTTTCTAAAAAGAAAACTATAAATAATAGTAACGATATAGACGATTATGATACCATGCGATATGGAGATTACAAACACTATCTTCATATTACGGTGGTGGACGAAAACGGCATAGACATGTTATCAAAGCAATCGGCTTACCGCGGTAGGTTAGTTACCTATTTAAATAACTTACGTGGGGAGTATATTCATTTTACCAAGGAGAAAAAACTATTGTTAAACCAATAATTTAGTAGAATATTGAAGTGTAAAGATTATACAGTTTCTGGAGAAACCTTTAAATTGATTCCACATGAAACTCTGGATATGTTGGTAACCACCCCACAGCCTGATTTAGAAGAATTACCCAAGTATTATGAGAGCGAAGATTATATTTCGCATACCGATGCTTCTAAAAGTTTTACAGATAAATTATATCAAACGGTAAAACGTTATACATTAAATCAAAAAGTTAAGTTAATATCATCGTTTCAAACAGAGGGTAAAACTCTCTTGGATATTGGTTGTGGTACAGGAGATTTTATACTGCAAGCTAACAAAAGTGATTGGAAAGTATGCGGTGTGGAGCCTAGCACCGTGGCGAGAGATATTTTTAGGTCTAAAATAGATAATGGCAATACCATATCTCTTGAGCCGTCATTAGACGTATTGATCAACACAAAACAAAAATTCGATGTGATCACAATGTGGCATGTGTTAGAGCATGTCCCAAATCTAAATGATTATTTAAGTAAATTAAAACAACTCTTAAAAGTAAACGGGTGTCTTGTAGTGGCTGTACCTAATTATAAAAGTTACGATGCAGAACATTATCAGCAATTTTGGGCAGCTTATGATGTACCTAGACATCTATGGCATTTTTCTCAAAAAAGTATTCATCAATTGTTCAATACTGTAACTATGAAAGTGGTAAATGTTTTACCAATGATTTTCGATGCATTCTATGTGAGCTTACTGTCGGAAAAATATAAAACGGGGAAAACAAATTTTGCTAAAGCTTTTTTTATTGGACTCAAGTCTAACCTAAAGGCGAGATCAACCAAAGAATACTCATCGCAAATCTATGTGATTAAAAATACGGCGTAATAACCGTTTTAAGACGTTTTTAGGCTAGTGCTAGTATAATCTGATGGAAATTATAAGAACCCGGCTTAAACAGCTTATTTTAAGTATAAACAGTATAAATTACTACAATAGCCAGGTAATGTTGTATAAATATTATTTATAGTAGTATTTTTTGATATTTCGGGCTATGATATAAGTGCTTTTTATACATTTGCGCCTTATAACTAAAAAAATATAATAATGAAAAAATTATTAGCAGTAATAACTGTTTTGTTTTTAATGGCATCTTGTAATCAAACAAAGATAGCGTATGTAGATGTAGATGAAATTCTAAAAGAATATGAAGGCTCTAAAACAGCAGAAGCAGAAATGAAAGCAGAATCTGATAAAATTGGAGCGGAGTTAAATCAATTGTACATGGATTTTCAGCAGAGAGCCCAAGAGTTTCAATCTAAAATGGCGGGATACTCTGCTAAAGTAAGACAAGAGAAAGAACAAGCTTTAAGAGCAGAACAACAACAATTACAGCAAAGACAACAAATGGCTCAGCAGCAAATGCAGGTTGAAGCACAACAAAAAATGGATCAGATTAATGAAGAAATTGAATCATTTTTATTAGAATATGCTGAAAAACAGGGATATACCTATATCTTAGGGAATTCAGAACAAACTAAAAATATCATGTATGCTAAAGAAGATTTAGATATCACAGATGCCGTTATTGATGCTTTAAATGTTGGTTATACTGGTAATGAAGATACTCAAGCACCGGTAGAAACAGAGCAAACTCAAGATACAGTTGAAGCTAAGTAACAGATTATCAAAATTATAAAATGAAAGTCCAATTTAATTTGGACTTTTTTTATGCCCAAAATTTTGAAATGCATTTTTTTTGACCTGACGCATAATTAATTTTCTCTTTTATCGTTATTAACACAGTGTTAATAAGTTTTGTTTGATATACTATTGTCAAACCTTCCCCTTAAAATTTATTAAAGTACTGGATATTAAACTATTACAATAACTACTATGAAAAAAGGGATCGTATTATTATTATTTTTAGCTGGCATGTTTAATGTGATGGCACAATCAACGGCTAAGTATCAAATCAAATTTTTAGAAATTAATAAAGAAAATTCTGACTATGGTGTAGCCATATTAGATGAAAATAAATTAATTTTTACTTCTGCATTAGAAGAAGCAAAAAATAATAGAAAAAACTATAACCCAAGGAAAGATCTTTATGTGGGTGATATTGATTATGATGGTGAAATAAAGAATGTAAAACCAGTTGTAAAGATTCACAATAAAAAATATAACCAAACGGGAGTAGCTTACACTAAAGATAAAAAAACCGTTTTTTTTAGTAGAAATAAATATGCCAAAAGAAAGTCTAAACAAAAGTTGGCCAAAAACCAAAGGTTAGAAATTTTTAAGGCAGAGGTTGCTGCTGATGGATCTTGGCAAAATATTAAAAAGGTGCCTTTTAATAAAAGTGGATCTTCAACAGGCTATCCGGTATTAAATAGTGATGACAGTCAACTTTACTTTGTGTCTGATAGAAAATCGTCTCTAGGTAAAACTGACATTTTTGTGGTTGATATTTTAGAGAACGGAAAGTTTAGCAAACCTAGAAATTTAGGAAAACACGTCAATACAACCGGTAACGAAACCACACCATTTATTACACCAGATAATATATTGTACTTTTCGTCTGATGGCCATAAAGGAATGGGTATGCTTGATGTTTTTGCGGTAGAAGTATATGATGACAATGCTACATCTGAGGTGTATCAATTGGCATCTCCTATCAATAGTATTAATGACGATTTTGCCTATATCGTTAATAAAGACAATAATCAAGGGTTCTTTACCTCGAATAGATTACAAGGTAAAGGCTTTAACGACATGTATTCATTTACTTTAGAGGAAGATGTACGCCCGGGCGAATGTTTTATTTCTGTTGATGGTAAAGTTTTAGATATAGACAGCAAAGAAATTTTGGCTGGTGCTACTGTTGATTTGTATGATAAAGAAGGTAATTTAATTGAAACAGTGTCTACCTATAATGATGGTACTTATAATTTTACAGTGTCATGTGCTAATGAATACAGATTGGTGGCGTCTTTAGACAATTATAAAAGAGATAGTAAATATATTGAGATTTTAGAAGAAAATTACCACTCTGCATTACATACAAATCTTAACCTAAGTAAATTAGAATCTGAGCAACCAAAAGCAGCTCCAGCTGCACTTCAACCTATATATTATGAGTTTGATGATGCCACGATTACTAAGGCTGCTGCCGCAGAAATGGATAAGATTGTACAAGTGATGAGAGATAATCCTCAATTAATGATAGAAGCTTCAGCTTATACAGATGCTAGAGGTAGCAATGCCTATAACATTAACTTATCTAATAGAAGAGCGAAAGCAGCGGTAGAGTATTTAAAAGCTCAAGGTATAGACCCTAATAGAATTAGAGCTAAAGGTTATGGCGAAAGTAAAATGGTAAATCATTGTGTTAATGGTATCGATTGTGATGAAGAGGCACATCAGTTAAATAGAAGAACAGAGTTTAACTTTATCAATTCTCAAGCGAGTTACCAACATAAAAAGAAACCTAAAACACAAAAGGCAGTAGTGGCTACCAGGCCAAAAGTTGAGCCTAAATCTAAGGTTAAGCCGAAAACCAACGCACAACATCAAGAAACTGTTGTGGCCAGTAGAACGCATACCGAAAAACAGAAAAAAACGCTTACATCAAGTAAGGATTCTGAACTGAAAATTGTTAAAAAGGATGAACAAAAGAATGAAAAAGTAGCGGCAGTTCAACCCAAGGTTGAAACAAAGAACACCATTGCAGCACAAGCCGATGTTGCCACAAAACCAACAAGATCTGAAATTAAAGAAAGAAGAAAAAAAACAAAAAATAAAGCAGTAGATTATATTGAAGAACAAAAAGAAAAAGTATTAGCGAACTTATCAGATTTAGAAAAAAGTTATGAAATTGCTACTGTTCAAAAGCAAAATTATAAAGATTCGATTGCAGTAGAATTACAGAAAATAGGAAGCTTAAAAAATGACATTCAAAATACAGAAGAGGTAGGTTGGTCTAACATTATTGAATACAAAAGTGAAGTCAAGCAGTTTAATAAAAAATACCAAAAAATAATAAATGAAGGCAATAATAAACCAACGTTTAATAACGGAGTAACTAAAAAGAATAACTTATCGCATAAAGAAGATGCAGATACTTCTTCTGATGAAGACCCTTCAGTGTCGCAGGTGATTTACGAAGAAAGTCTGAGTGTAGACCAAGTAGAAGTTATTGCCATGAAGAAAAATAAAAGTGGTAAATATTCGGTCACCAAATCTGCACCCAAAACAGATTTAATCAAGGTTAGTTTTAAGATGTTACATAACCAAAAAATTGACGCAGGTAAGAAAAAAGCGCATATTATTTTACAGAATCCAGAAGGCCATGTGGCTGGAGCTAAAGGGGTTTTTAACCTAAAGGGTAATACAGTTCAAAAAAAATATACAGATCAAACAACGATAAATTATAATAAAAATGATGTCGACGTTACCATGTATATCGAGCAAAGAGGAGCCAATTTAAAGCGAGGTGTATATCCAGTAAAATTATTTTTAGAAGGTGAACTTGTGGCTGTTTCTAATTTAGATTTGCAAAGCCCATTTTAATCTAAGTCCATTTTTAATAATGAACACTTTTAAATCATTTTTTAATGCTAAAGATTGTAATTATAGACGACGAAAAAAATGCTTTAGAAGCTTTAGAGTGGAAACTAAAGAAATATATAGATGATATTGAAATAGTCTCTTGCAATTCGCCTATTGAAGGCATTGCATGTATCGAAAAAACCCATCCAGAATTGGTATTCTTAGATATACAGATGCCAGAAATGGATGGGTTTACATTATTAGAACAACTCGATTATAAAGATTTCAAACTTATTTTTACTACTGCTCATGATAAGTTTGCCTTACAGGCGATAAAAGTGTCGGCCATAGATTACTTGTTAAAGCCCATTGATAAAGACGAGCTCATATCGGCGATAGAAAAGGTAAGAAAAACCACGCAAGAAAACCTTGAATATAAGCTTCAAGCCTTATTAAAAAGTATTCATCCTAAACCTCATAAAATTAACATTGCAGCTGATAATAAGATATATCTACTGGATCAAAATGATGTGGTGATGCTTAAAGCGGATAAAAGTTATACCACCATTTTTTTAAAAGATAATACACAAATAATTGTTTCAAAAACATTAAAAGAAGTTGAAAAAAAGTTTGATTATCCACAATATTACCGGGTTCATCATTCTTACTTAATCAATACTAATCACGTTAAAGAATATCGTAAAGGTTTAGGCGCAGAGTTAATCATGACCAATAACTTAACGGCAAGTATTAGCCGTAAAAAAAAGAATGAATTGATAAGCTTATTGTCTTTAGATTAATTTTTTGTTTTGATGACTTCAATATCTGCGGATGTTGATATTATTTTTATTAGTGCTATTGCATTTTTGGCCTTAATCTATGGGGTTATATGGTGTTTTGTAAAAAAAAGAGCCCAGATCAATTATGCGTTGTTTTTAGGGTCTATGGCCTTATTTTTTGCCTTGGCTTGGCAAGAGAATAATTGGACGCAACTGGTACATTATACGTATTACCCCGTGCAATTTTTAGCCTTTTACTTTTATTTAAAGTTTACAAAAGCCGTTTTAAACACAGAGAAAAATGCCATGGGTTGGCACAAAGTCATAGAGTTCTTTACAAAGACCTTCATGGTAATGATACCATTGTTTTTAGGCTTACAATATTTTTTTGGTAAGACAGTTACAGACCTGGTTAATTTTTTACTAGCGCCAGTATTTACGGTTTTTGCCATTATGTCTTATGTAGTTTTTGCTAAGTTTAAAGGCAACCATGTAATTTATTTCATTTTAGGTTCTGTGGTTTTTGTGGGTTTAGCTGATTTAAGTTTATTAATAGAAGCTACAAATCACAATCACTTTATAGAGCTATTTAAGGTGAACCCAGTATTTCTGTTTGAAATTGGTGTACTCATAGAAAGTCTATTTACAGCCATGCTATTTGCTGTACAATGGCGCGATGCAAAGGCCATTTTAAAACACACCAAACAGCAGTTACTCACCAAGAATAAGGAAGGAGCCAATTTACAGATGGTGGCCCTACAGAGCCAAATGGACCCTCATTTTTTGTATAATTCTTTAAATTCTATCAATAATTTTGTACTTACAAATAATCCAGAGAAAGCATCAGATTATATCACAAAGTTTTCTAGACTTATTCGTGAGATTTTAAATAATTCATCGCAAGTTACCATTAGTCTTGAAAAAGAATTGGGCATTTTAAGCTTGTATGTAAAACTGGAGCAAATGCGTATGCAAGAAGGGTTTGATTATTTGGTAGAAATAGAAGATACCATTGATTTAGATCAAATTGAAGTACCGCCCTTATTTTTGCAGCCCTTTGTAGAAAATGCCATATGGCACGGAATAGCCAATCAAAAAGAGAATAAGCATATTAAACTATGTGTGTTTGACGAAGGGTCTGACGTAAGAATTGAACTGATAGATAACGGTATTGGTATAGACCAATCATTATACCATAACTCATACCTCGATAAAAATCGAAAATCTTTTGGTGTCAAAGCCACAGAAGACCGAATTAAATTATTACATAATAACGAAAAAGTCTATTTGGTAATAGAAGACCTCGCCTCTAAAAACCTAAGCGGAACCAAGGTAACCATTAAATTTCCTAAAAAGAGAATAACCATTGATTAAGAAAATCTTACCACTGGCTAATTTAGGTTGTACATAGGTAAATTACTCTAATATTGTAAGGGTTCTACCGTTATATTTGAAGTATCGCTAACTATAATTTCTTTGGAACATGACGCTTACCCAATTTTCGATGCCTTCAGATCAAGAAGTGCTAAGAAAATTAGATAACCGGCTTCAAGACGTTTGTTTTGTGGGTAATGGAATTATTAGCCAAAAAGAGTTTCATACAGAATATTATAGAGTTGTGAGAATTAAGGTAGCCAATGAAGATATTTTAAAAAGAATTACCTATATCAAAAAAGGTGTCTCATGGCATTTTAAAGACATAGAGAATTTAGAATAAAATAGCTGAATACTTTAAATAAGGCAACTACCTTAAAGGGAAAATTAGACTATTGAAAAAGAAAGATTTTTAGATTGTTTTATTTAATAATGACCTCAAACAGTATTTTTTGTTTGGGGTTTTTTAATTTTATAGGTTCATTAAGGTACCTTTGTCAAAACAATATCCAATACATTGAAATCATTAAAACATTTATGTCGGGTTTTTCCGCTATTATTGCTTTACCTTCAAGTAGTTGCCCAAACAGATTTTAGTAAAGATTGGGAAGATTTTTTCTCTTATCATCAAGTTAAGGATTTTATCAAAATAGATCAAAAGATTTACGCCATTAGTGATAATGCGGCTTTTATTTATGATGAAGCTACCCAAACGATGCAAAAAATATCTTCGGTACATGGCTTATCTGGTAAAACAACAACTAGTCTTTTTTATAGTGCATCTACCCAAAGGTTTGTTATTGGATACACTTCTGGTTTATTAGAAATAATTGATAAAGATGGCAGTATTGTAATTGCCAATGATATTGAAAGGCTTAATATTACCGGTGAAAAACAAATCAATGATATCATAGAGTTTGAGAACATGTTGTATTTGTCTACACCTTTCGGGATAGTGCAATACAATATCGATCAGCTGCAATTTGGAGATACGTACTATATCGATCAGGATTCAAACCCTGTGTTTGTCAATCAAATAACCATACAAAATGAGCGGTTATATGCCGCTACCATCAAAGGAATTTATTCGGCGCATATTAGAAACCCAAACCTGATTGATTTTAATCAGTGGCAACAGCCTAGCGGTAACTTAATGGGTGATTTTACAACTATAAATACTTTTCAAAACCAAGTATATTGTACAAAAAGCAATACGCTTTATCGCTTCACAGAGCTTGGTAATTTAGAGGTAGCGAAGTCTTTTTCTAATGGTATAG
>JAUIJW010000062.1 GCA_030431085.1 Bacteroidia bacterium | reverse complement strand
ATGTACCATAAGCCATGTTGCTAACAACACCTCCTGCACCTACTGATGGTCCTGCTGGACTAAAAGTATAGCTTAAACTGCCATCGTAATTCGTAATCGTGGCGGTACCATCCGCTAAACAGGTAGCGGCCGTAGTACTAACCAATGGTGTAGCCGGAGTTGGTAACATCTGATCAATACTAAAACTTGACGAAGCAACTGTTGTACAACTACCATTATCTGAAGTAACTGTATAGGATGTACCATAAGCCATGTTGCTAACAACACCTCCTGCACCTACTGATGGTCCTGCTGGACTAAAAGTATAGCTTAAACTGCCATCGTAATTCGTAATCGTGGCGGTACCATCCGCTAAACAGGTAGCGGCCGTAGTACTAACCAATGGTGTAGCCGGAGTTGGTAACATCTGATCAATACTAAAACTTGACGAAGCAACTGTTGTACAACTACCATTATCTGAAGTAACTGTATAGGATGTACCATAAGCCATGTTGCTAACAACACCTCCTGCACCTACTGATGGTCCTGCTGGACTAAAAGTATAGCTTAAACTGCCATCGTAATTCGTAATCGTGGCGGTACCATCCGCTAAACAGGTAGCCGCCGTAGTGCTAACCAATGGTGTAGATGGCGCAGTACCCACCGTAAACACCAACACATTACTTTCATCATCAATACAACTTTGTGCAGATACTAATCTTCTGATATGGGTTGTTGAAGAAATTACTCCAGGACTATATCCCTGCGAGGTTGCTCCCGCAATATCACTCCAAGTAGATCCATCTGGCGAACTTTGCCATTGATAGGTATATCCAGAATTGTTTAAGGCACCACTTGGAGAGCTTCCATTGATAAAATATGGGTCATAAGGACCGCAACCACTTGTATTACTTGAACTAATTGTATTATTTGAAATTCCATTGGGATCAATAGTATATATTATTGTATTACTATACGAAATACAATTAACATTCGTAGTAACTCGTCTTCTAAAATGGGTTGTTACAGAAATAGAACCACTATGCAAAGTTTGGCTTGTCGCTCCTGCTATATCATTCCAAGTAATGCCATCTAAAGAGCTTTGCCATTGATAAGTTGAGCTATTTATATTGTTACCATTTAAGTGAATATCTGCTCCACATGTAAAACTGGTATTTGTTGAAGTAATTGTATTGGAAGGAGCTCCTGGATCTAACAATTCCACATTATTAATTATGGTACCATCACAACCATCTAAACTAATCACAATATTAGTATAAGTACCCGCATCTAGACCTGTAATTCTTAATACCCCACCATTATTGGTGGTAATATTTAATGGACCTACAGGTACTCCATCATCTAAATAGCTTACTGAATAAGTTGTGCTACCTGCCAATTGATTGGTTTGAATTCTACCATCTGATGCACCACAAGAAGTAGGGTCTGTATGGTTTACAGGGCCATAATTTACATCAGGCACAGTTAATGTAGCCACCGCTGAAGTAACTCCTGGGTTACACAATAAAGCATTATTAATAACATTAACTTGGTATTGGTATCCATCCATACCCAATGTTGCTCCTGAAATATTTAGTGTTGCACTTGTTGCTCCTGAATATACACCACCATTACTGATATCGCTAAATGTTGAACCATTATTGGTGCTTACTTGCCATTGATACAACAAACCTGTACCTGTAGCTGCAACACTAAAACTTCCGTTGTCAGATTCACAAATAATTTGATTGGTAGGTTGGCCAGTTACGGTAACGCTTACTTCTTGAAAATCGTAAGTAGAATTAGAATCACCATCCCTTGGCGTAGTATAGCCATCAACAACGCTGGTTCCTGTTACCAATCCATTTGCATCTACAGTTGTAGGGGTATTTCCTAAAATTCCATTCCCATTATTATCGGTATAACCAGCTTCGATAACATCATTGCACAAATCATTATCGGCATCTAATTCTACTACATCATAATTATTATCATTATCAGAATCTGCAATTGTATAATTTATATTAGCATTTACGGTATCATTAGTTTCAATACTGTTAAACAAACCATTGTTACCAAAAGCAGATGAAGCTCCATCAATTCTACCATCATTATTTGCATCACTTTGACCATGACCAGCCTCCTCTAAATCGTAAACGCCGTCGTTATCAGAATCTAAATCTCTAATATCTGGCACACCATCATTATCAGAATCTAGAGGTGAAACACATTCAATAGTAAAGGCATCAATAAAATTACCAGAACTAGAACCACTTAAAGAATCAAATTGAAATCTAGTAGTTGTTTGGCCTGCAGGTACCGTATATGTGCCTGAGTAAACTACCCATGCAGAACTACCAGTACTCATATTTTGTACTACAGAAACACTTCCAGGTGCACCAATACTTACAGAAGCATTATCCGTGCCACTTCGGCCTCTATGTGCTACAGACCAAGTTATTACAGTTCCTGGAATAGTAGACACATCTTGGTAACAAGAAGCAATTTCATTAGCATTTAATTCCATAAATTGATCCCCACTATAGGCATTGGCAGAGGTTAAGGTATTGTTGCTATGCCAAATTTCAATCATACTATCACTTGCTGTAGTTTCCCAATAAGGTACATTTGAAGAATGATAGGTTTTGATATTATCATTATCATAAGAGACTGCCCATGGTACAGAGCTAGATAGAATGGGTTCTTCTATACTGGCATTATTTATAATTGGAGCACAGTCTCCTTCTTCAACATCTGGAATCCCATCATTATCATCGTCAATATCTACGGTATCATCTATACCATCGCCATCTGTATCTACTGTAGGGATAGTGGCTGTAGTTTGAAATAAAATATTATCAATGGCTGCCCATTCACTACCAGACCAGTTGTTACTACCAGAAAGAAATCTAATAGCCGAAGTTGAGGAAATTTGATTAGCTGTTAAACTATGTGTAAAAGTGCCACTACTTGGAGAATTATCCAAATTAGTAATTGTTTCCCAACTGTTGGTTGTAGAATTATACAATTGCACTCTTAAAGTTTCATCATTGATATTGGTTGTGGTATAATCAAAAGATAAATCAACTGAAGAATAGGCGCTTAAATTCAATGAACGCTCTATTTCTGCATCGTCTAAGTTGATAAATATTAATCTATATGTTGAACTGGATATATATACTTTACCAGAAGTTGCGCTTCCATCATCATCACTTTCTGTCCAATTAGTAGCAAAATTTTGAGTACCATCGTTACCACTATAGTTTCTTGGAAAAAAATTATCGCTATAGGTATCTTGTGCTTGAATTTGAGTGAATCCAACAAAAATCAAAGTTAAAAGCAATATTAAATACCTGGCTTTTACCTCTTTAAAATTACCTTCCTTTTTTATTATTACAGAAGCAAGTCTTTTTTGAGGGTTCTTAGTTAAATCATCCATACAATTCTCACTAATTTTGTTATCGTTAGTTAAATACACAACACCTACCGGCACAAGTTTCTCTTGCTCCAATAGGCTTAAATTGTTAATTTTTGATACCTTACCGATAAGGGAGGGGTCGGTTCTCATATCTTAATATTTTTTTATATGTCTTTATTTCAACAACTTACATCGGTTTAGTGTTTTGTATTCTTATGAGAGAACAGCATTAACTGTTAAAACATTGTTAATAACCCGAGAAAATTGTTAATAACCGAAACGCAATCATATTTTCTTTATTGTTTATTTTTTATGCTGCAAAAAAATTTTTTTTATTGTATACAGGCAGCATTTTTTTTTTATAATTTCTCTATTGTAGATTTTAGCCTATCTTTGCAATTATTTAGAATAAATCTAATTATATGATTCAAGTAACGGAAAAAGCAAAACAAAAGGCCCTAGAGTTGATGCAAGAAGATGGGTATGATACATCTACCGATTTTATACGTGTAGGTGTAAAAAGCGGTGGGTGTTCTGGCTTATCTTATGAATTAAATTTTGATAAAGACATCAAAGAAAATGACAAGGTATTTGAAAATAATAATATCAAAATTGTAGTAGATAAAAAAAGTTTTTTATACCTAGTTGGTACTACTCTTGATTATTCTGGTGGCCTCAACGGTACAGGATTTGTTTTTAAAAACCCTAATGCCAATAGAACCTGTGGGTGTGGGGAGTCATTTTCACTTTAAGTTTAAAGTTAAAAGAAGAATGGCAAAGTTTGACTCCTTTGAAAATATTATTGCTTGGCAAAAAGCAAGAGAGTTAAATATTGAAATATAAGATTTAACCAACGAAAATAATTTTAAAAAAGATTATGCATTAAGTGATCAAATTCGAAAGTCAATTATATCTGTTAGCTCAAATATAGCTGAAAGATTTGAAAGAGAAACAAATAAAGAATTTATAAGATTTTTGTATATCTCTAAAGGATCTGTAGGAGAATTTAGATCTCAATTATATTTAGCTTACGACATTAAATATATTACCAAAGAAAAATTTGAAAAAATGCTTAAAAAAGCATCTGAAATTTCAAAAATGTTGAGCGGGTTGATTAAGTATCTTAAAATTTAGAAGATTGACACTTTTCAACTTTAAACATTGCAACTTAAAAACAGTATGAAATACACTGAAGACGATTTAAAGAAAGAGCTGGAAACAAAAGAATACGAATATGGATTTTATTCTGAAATTGATTCAGAAAAATTTCCAAATGGTATCAATGAAGATGTGATTCGAGCCATTTCTAAAAAGAAAAATGAGCCTGAATGGATGACCGATTGGCGGTTAGAAGCTTTTCGTATTTGGGAAAATATGGAAGAACCCGAATGGGCCAATGTGACTTATGAAAAACCTAATTTTCAAGATATCAGCTATTATTCTGCTCCCAAACCTAAAAAAGAATTGGAAAGTCTAGATCAAGTAGATCCAGAGCTCCTTAAAACTTTTGATAAATTAGGCATTTCTATCGATGAGCAAAAGCGCTTAACTGGTGTTGCCATGGACATTGTGATTGATTCTGTTTCTGTAGCAACCACTTTTCAAGAAACACTTGCTGAAAAAGGGATTATATTTTGCCCTATTTCCGAAGCCATTCAAAAGCATCCAGAATTGGTAAAAAAATACATTGGTACCATCGTGCCCAAAACAGATAATTTTTATGCTGCCCTAAACTCGGCAGTTTTTACTGATGGGTCTTTTTGTTACATCCCCAAAGGTGTAAAATGTCCGATGGAATTATCGACTTATTTTCGTATCAACGAAGGGGGTACTGGTCAATTTGAGCGTACTTTAGTGATTGCAGATGAGGGTAGTTATGTGAGCTATCTGGAGGGATGTACTGCACCCGCCAGAGATGAAAATCAGCTGCATGCCGCTGTGGTTGAATTGATTGCTTTAGACGATGCCGAAATAAAATATTCAACGGTACAAAACTGGTTTCCAGGCGATGAAAATGGTAGTGGTGGGGTTTATAATTTTGTAACCAAACGTGGTATTTGTCATGAAAATTCAAAAATTTCTTGGACACAGGTAGAAACTGGTAGTGCGGTAACTTGGAAATACCCAAGTTGTATCTTAAAAGGAGACAATTCTGTAGGCGAGTTTTACTCAATCGCTGTTACCAACAATTACCAACAGGCGGATACTGGAACCAAGATGGTACATTTAGGTAAAAATACCAAGAGTACAATTATCTCAAAAGGTATCTCGGCAGGGAAATCGCAAAATTCTTATCGAGGATTGGTACAAGTTAACGCTAGAGCGGAAAATGCTCGTAATTTTTCACAGTGTGATTCTCTATTGATGGGCAATGCTTGTGGTGCACATACGTTTCCATACATCGAAGCCAAAAATAAAACCGCACAAATAGAACATGAGGCTACAACGAGTAAAATCGGTGAAGACCAATTGTTTTATTGTAATCAAAGAGGTATCGATACGGAGAGTGCCATTGCTTTAATCGTCAATGGCTTTAGTAAAGAAGTACTAAACAAACTACCTATGGAGTTTGCCGTTGAAGCTAAAAAATTATTAGAAATATCACTAGAAGGATCAGTGGGTTAATTTCAGTTAACAAGTTAAAAAGTAAAAATGTTTAAAGTCTAATTATCAACTTTACACATTCAAATCAATGAACATTTAAACAGAATATAGTAATGTTAGAAATAAAAAATTTACATGCAGGCATAGAAGATAAAGAAATACTAAGAGGTATTGATTTAAAAGTGAATGCTGGAGAAGTTCATGCCATAATGGGTCCTAATGGATCTGGTAAAAGTACTTTATCATCTGTAATATCGGGGAATGAAACTTATGAAGTAAATGAGGGAGATATTTTATTAGACAACGAAAGTATTTTAGACTTGGCTCCTGATGAAAGAGCGCATGAAGGTATTTTTATGTCGTTTCAATACCCAGTAGAAATACCAGGCGTTTCGACTACCAATTTTATCAAAACGGCCATCAATCAAAAAAGAAAGGCCAAAGGCCTAGACGATTTACCTGCGAAAGACATGTTGAAACTAATTCGCGAAAAGTCGGCTTTATTAGAAATGGATAGTAAATTTTTATCCAGATCTTTAAATGAAGGTTTTTCTGGTGGTGAAAAAAAGCGTAACGAAATCTTTCAAATGGCTATGCTAGAACCTAAACTAGCCATTTTAGATGAAACCGATTCTGGTCTCGATATTGACGCATTAAAGATTGTGGCTAATGGTGTAAATAAACTAAGAAGCCAAGACAATGCGGTAATTGTAATCACACATTACCAACGTTTATTAGATTATATTGTTCCAGATTTTGTGCATGTATTGCATAATGGTAAGATTGTAAAATCTGGAAATAAAGAATTGGCTTACGAATTAGAAGAAAAAGGATACGATTGGGTGAAAGGCTAAGTCATGAGTCGATAGTCACTAGTCGGAAGTATAGAGTTTGAAATCGAGGGTTAAGAGTCTAATGAAATAATCTTAAAGTGAAATGAGTACAATAAATTCTTTTGAAGATATTTTAGCTTGGCAAAAAGCAAGAGAACTTAACAAAGAAATTTATCTTGTTACTCAAATTAGTAGTTTTCAAAAAGATTTAGACTTGAAAAGGCAAATTAGAAGAGCATCTGTATCTATTTCGTCGAACATCGCAGAAGGTTTTGACAGAAATACAGACAAAGAGTTTATCCATTTTTTGTTTATTGCCAAAGCTTCTACTTCTGAAGTTAAATCGCAGTTATATTTAGCGTTAGATTTAGGCTATTTAGATAAAAATAATTTTAATGAATTAGCGAATAAAACAATTGAAATTTCGAAACTTATTTCAGGTTTCATAAAATATTTAAAAAAATAAAGACTTTAGACTTTTGACTAAAGACTTACAAACTACATCGTAGATGGATTTAAAAGAAAAATTAGTTGCCTCATTTATGGCATTAGAAAATAGTGGTAATGTAGATTTAGAATCAAATGTACATGACATTCGCAGCAAAGCGATGTCTAACTTTGAAGCTAACGGATTTCCAACAAAAAGAGATGAAGAATGGAAATATACCTCTTTAAATAATCTATTAAAACACGATTTTACAGTTTTCCCAGAAGCTGAAAATGCCGTAGAACTTAAAGATGTTAAAAAGTACTTTCTACACGAAATAGAATCGTATAAAATTGTTTTTATCGATGGCGTATATAGTTCCTTTTTATCAAGCACCACACACGATGAAGCTGACATTTGCTTGATTTCATCTGCGCTTAAAAAACCAAAATACAAAATGGTTCTAGATCATTATTTTGGCAAAGCTGCCAATGACCAAGCTAGTTTAACAGCGCTAAATACTGCCTTTTCTCAGGAGGGTGCTTTTATCAATATTCCTAGAAATATTGTACTTTCTAAGCCAATTCAATTATTATATTTCTCTACAGGCAATGAAAAAGAAATTTTATTACAACCTAGAAATTTAATTGTTGTTGGTGAAAATTCGCATGTTCAAATTTATGAACGTCACCAAAGTTTAGGAGGTAATACTGTACTTACCAATGCGGTTACTGAAATTTTTGCACACAAAAGGGCTATTGTTGATCATTATAAAATCCAAAACGATAGAGAACATGCTTCTTTAATAGACAATACTTATGTGAAGCAGAAAGACAATAGTATTGTATCGGTAAACACCTTTTCTTTTGGAGGCAAATTAACTAGAAATAATCTAGAGTTTTATCATGAAGGTCAGCATATCGATTCCCATTTAAATGGAATCACCATCATTGGAGGCAAACAACATGTTGACAATCATACTTTAATTCACCATCAAGAAGAAAATTGTGAAAGCCATGAGCTATACAAAGGTATATTTGATGATAATGCTACTGGTGTGTAACGGTAAAGTAATTGTCGATAAAAAAGCGCAAAAAACAAATGCCTTTCAACAAAATGACAATATCTTAATTGGCAACAAAGCCTCAATTAACGCCAAACCACAGTTAGAAATTTTTGCTGATGATGTAAAATGTTCACATGGTTGCACCATTGGTCAGTTAGATAAAAACGCATTGTTTTATTTGCAATCAAGAGGAATTCCTGCCAAAGAAGCCAAAGCTTTATTATTGTTTGCTTTTGGAAATGATGTTGTTGAAAAAATTAAAATTCCGGCATTAAAATCTAGAATTTCTAAGTTAATTGCACAAAAACTAGATGTAGATTTCGGAATAAATCTATAACGACTTATAATATTTCTTATTTGTGGTATCAATGGCTTTTTGGTTTTTATCATCAATCCATTGTTGCCCTTTAATTCTGCGCATTACATTATCTAAATTACGCATTACAAACACATTGTAAAGTGCTTGACCCAAACGTTTTGGATTACGAGCCAAACCGCGCATACTCATAGAAAATCCAGGAGTTATGTAACGCATATAATGCCAATATCCTTCTGGCATATATAACGTATTACCGTGTTCTAGATTAGCAATATAACCTTTTGCATTTTTTAAAGCTGGCCATTTGTCAAAATCTGGATTAGCGAAATCTATGGATTCATGGGTAATTAATGAATATGGCACTTTATAAAGGTGTTCTTTCTCTTCGTAAGGAAAGAGAATACATTCTTTTTTACCATGAAAATGAAAGTGCAAAATATTGGCCAAGTCTATATCATAATGCATAAAAGTATAAGAATCTTTACCTCCAAAAAACAACATAGGTAGAGTTTTAAGTAGACCCATACCTAAATCTGGAAATTTAAAATCTTGTTGAAGCTCTGGCACTTCTTTTAACACATTATATAAGAATATTCTATACTTGGTAGGTTCTTTTTTTAGTAAATCTATATACTCACTCATTTTCATTTCTGCATGTGCCTCATTAAATCCATCTTTATAATCTACAGGCCTATCATCATACAAAGGCACAACTTTATCCCCTACTTTTTCTTTAATATAATCAAGATTCCACTTTTCAAATGCTGGCCAATCATCGATTAAGTGCTCAATAACTACAGGTTTTTGTGGTTTTAAATAATGCCTTATAAAATCTTTTTTACTGATCGACTTTACCCTTTCTACAGGTTGTAAATTCAACTCCATCTCACTTACAATTTTTTATGCTAATTTATACTTTCTACGATACTCTTTAAAAATTCATTAAATCCAAACTTAGGATCTTCTGTTAATCCAAACCTAACAATCACTAATGACTTAGATGGAATGATCGCCACTTTTTGACCTTGAAATCCGTTTGCCGAGAACATATCTTTGGGCACATCTGGATAATATCCACTTTTATTCAACCAAAAATGACCACCGTATCTACCTTCTGATGTCTGGGTTGGTGTAGTAATATAATCCACAAAAGTACTATCAATAATTTGCTCTCCATTCCAATACCCTCGGTGCAAATAAAACAATCCGAATTTTGCCCAATCTCTAGCCGTGGCCCAACCATATGAAGAACCAATAAAATAACCTTTTTGATCTACTTCTATTAAAGCACTATGCATGCCTATTTTATCTAAAAACTCTTGATACCAAAAATTTAAATACGCTTGCTGACTTTTAAATTGTTGTCTCATTAATTCGCCAGCCAGTAAATTTGTGGTTCCAGACGAATAATTCCAAGTCTTATTAGGCTCACCTACTAAGGGCTTTTCTTTTTGAATATCAGACATATTACTACTTAAATACAGCATTTTAGTTACATCAGACATACTGTAATAATCTTCATCCCATTCTAAACCAGAGTTCATATGCAGCAGATCACTATATGTAATTTGCGACCGTTGGTCTTGCGCCCACTCTTTTAGTCCAGTTTTGCTATCTAAGCGGATTAATCCTTTTTTTTCCAAAATCCCATACATGGTAGCAGTAATACTTTTAGTCATAGACCATCCTAACAGCCTAGTATCCCTATCGAAACCATTTGCATATTGCTCTCCAATAATTTGATCTTTGTACAAGACCAACACCGCCCTAGTCCTTTTATCTTTAACTCCAGAAAAATCAAAGGCAGCGTTAATCGCTTTTTCTAAAGCTTGGTAATCTATGTTGTTGAATACCGTATCTTTTTGAGGTAATACGCCATAAGGAAAAGGCAAATTAACGGTCCTCTTTTTTCTTTGAGGCGTTATGGGAATTTCAGAACGAGAATCATTATCGTTTAATAAAACTGCGCCCAAACCATTGAAGAATTTAGCTTTTCTTTCCATCAACCCAAAAACGGAGGAAGTAACCGTTTGATTTTCTAAATCTATTTTATTGTCGGCTAAATCAATCGGACTAAAATCATTATCACTAGACTCGACAGAAGCCTGCGTTCGATTAGCCACAAAAACTCCAGAGGCTAAACTTTTGGCTGCAAAACCAGTAATTATATTGAGCCGTTTATAATTAAAAAATAGAGCTGTAACTATGACGACTAATACAACTAAAAAACCAACTTTAAATAACTTTTTCATAAATATCTAGGTCTTAAATAGAAAATCAAAAATATAGAATTTATTATTGGCTTTACAAGCCTTGTTACCATTAGTTTTGTACTTTTGTATTTAGATTCATTCTAAAGAAGAAGTATGTTAGATGTTAAGAAAGTTAGAGAAGATTTTCCTATTTTAAAAAGAGAGGTTAATGGTTATCCATTAGTATATTTTGATAACGCCGCCACCTCCCAGACTCCAAAGGTAGTGATTGATAGTATTGTAAATTATTATGAGCATTACAATGCTAATATTCATAGAGGTGTGCAT
>JAUIJW010000061.1 GCA_030431085.1 Bacteroidia bacterium | reverse complement strand
GACTATATCCAATTTATTAAATTAATTGAAAGATAGCATGAAAACACCTATTGAGCTGATTTGTTCTGATATTGATGGCACCCTACTCGATCATAACCGAGATATTTCGGCAAAAACAATCCAATCAACTTCTAAAATAAAAGACATACCCTTTATATTAATTTCTTCTAGAATGCCTCAAGCCATGGTATATCTACAAGAAAAGTTAGGCATCTTAAATCAACCTTTAATTGCTTATAACGGAGGATTGATTGTACATCATGATCAAATTATTGATAGTACAGAAATCGATATTAAAACTGTAGAAGCCATTTGTGACTTCTGCAGAAACCTAAGCTTACATACTAGTTTATACCATGCTAATGAATGGCATGTCGATAAATTCGATTATTGGGCTCAGCGGGAGAAGAATAACACTCAGGTTCATCCTAATTTGCGCGACAACTTCACCACCATTTTTCACTGGAAAACTGAAAAAAAAGGTGCTCACAAAATTATGTGCATGGGGTATAGCGAAGAAATCGATTCTCTAGAAAAGTTTATTGAATCACACCTAAGTGATCAAATTATAGGCTATCGATCTAAACCTACCTATTTGGAAATATCACCTTTAAAAACCAATAAAAAATTAGCCCTTTCAACACTATTAAAACATAGTTATCCTAAAGTTTCATTAAAAAAAGTTATGGCTTTTGGCGATAATTATAACGACATAGATCTGCTTTCTGCCGTGGGTGTTGGCGTAGCTATGCTTAATGCTAAAGATGAAGTGAAACAATCTACGAAGCATCAAACGCTATCAAATATTGAAGATGGGGTGGCTCATTTTATTGATGATTTTTTTGGTTAGATTTAGGTAAGTTTCCCCAGCCTGATAGGCCTGCTGAAACAACAAATTTCATAACATCTGAAGAATTTAGGTCTAATGGCGTAATATTTTCTGAAGGAACCACAAACAATTCGCCTGAGAAATTATACGAATGAGGAAAATATACGGCTACCTTATTCTTTAAATTTAACTTACCAAGATTCTCCTCTGTTACAAACCCAATCTTTTCAAGATCTGAATTGAGATTTACCCTTACCAATACTGGTTTGTCAAACTTTTTTTCATTACCTACAAAGGCAGAAAATACATCATTTAAAGCAGAATAAATAAAATTTAATAGAGGTACGCTCTCTAATAATTTATGCAAAACTTGTCTCAAGGGTTTGGCGACAATTGTTTTTCCTAAAAAACCAATAAAAACAAGAAAAGCTGCAAAGACTAACAACCCTAATCCAGGAATTCTTACATCTACGAAATAAGTTAATACTTTTTGCGAAAAGCCATCAACTAAATTAAATGCTCCATAGATGATATATAAAGTTAACCCTAATGGTGCAATATAGAGTAGTCCTTGTAATAGATAATTAATGATTTTTTTCATGATAATATATTTTATTGGCTTTTAAGATTTTAGCATGAATTCTGTAAACGACTTTTAAGTTTATTGGCTAATAATTCCTCTATAAGATAATGTAAATGTTTTATGTCCGGCACTCACCCATTGATTACCAATAAAATCCCATTTTCCATAATTCAAGTGAAATAGCTCAATATAAATATCATAAGCATTATAGCTATCATCTAAGGGGTCTTCATAAATCAGCTCTATTGAAAGTACATCTCCTCCGTCTCCATTGGTGGTCCAGTCATAATTATTTCCAGTATAATTGTACAAAAATCCTAAATCATAGGTATCTGTTTCTCCACTATCACTATAAGTGTAAGTTCCTATAAGTGCGCCATTTTTCAAATCTGGAAAAAGCTTAATAAAATTAGGATGGTTCTGCGAGCTATCTTGATCTAGAATAGCAACATATTTAGAGCCATCGCTTCTAGTTTTCCAAAACGCGTTAGTTGTTATTGTATATTGTTGATTATCCAAAGTATAATAGCTTTTTGGTATATCCACATCCACTTCAACACTATAACGATCTTCTCCTTGACTATTTATAATCACTTGTGTAACGGTATAGTGGTTAGGCTCTAAAAACCTAATCACCTCTTGATGTATATGATACCTTCCACCCTCAATGAGATAGGTAATATTGTTGCCCCCCGTAGACTCATCTATAATATTTATTTTATCAAATTGTTTTATATGATTGCTATCTAAATAAAAAGAAGCACTAGGCTTGCTTTTGTCTCCAGAACTACAAGCTCCATTTATCATACTTATTATGAGTAAACATAGATATATAGGTTGTAATGCTTTCATGGACATTAACGTGTTTTGGTCATATTATCAGCTACAACGATACAGTAATCTGCTATTGATTCTTTTTCTTGATCAGTCATACTATCCCACTCAGAGCGATGTAATGTAGTAATGTTTTTAATGGTAAGACCTGGGTTAGTTTTGTTAATCCACCAAATAATGCCTTCTTTTTCATTAGAGTGGTAAGCACCATTTAAATGATAAAACAAATCATTTTTTTTGTAATTTTTAAGAATAAAGTAGGCCATCGTAGCGTCTTTGGAAGCTTGTGCCAATTGTATATTGTACAGGTTTGGCGGGATGTGACCACCCATATTTTTAGCCATATTGGCGTAACATTTCACTTGAGGATCAAAATACTTTTCAATATTAGGTGCGATCATTTCTAAGGCTTGCGGACTCAATAAGCTCATAGCATCAATTCCTTTTTTATATAACATTGAGGCATACCTTCTCGGAATATTAGTAGCTATAAACTTAAGGTTATTTGACTTAGCAAATTCTAATATGGGCTTATAATCAGTTTTATAATTACTCCATAACTGAGTAACTTCGGGTAGCATTTTTTTTTCATCATAATAACCCGCTAAATACTCATTTAACACCAGCTGATTACCATTTTCAAACATTTCGGAACCTATAACAAGGTTATTTTCTTTAATTTTAAATAAAGCTTCAGCTAATTCTAGCTGTAGCCAATGAGAAATTGGATTATCGTGATATTCTCCAAAAAACACAAGATCGCTCTGAGACAAATCTTTTACCATTTTCTCAAATTTCATCTTTTTACCCTTATGATTATATAATTGATATGCTTCTACTGGCTGTGCTTCAACCATAAACGCACTAAGCATTGCAAAAATTATAAGAACTGCGAATTTATTCATATATTAAGTATTTAAAACCATGATAAATATAGCCTTAACTTTATTAAATGAAAAAATCATTCTATTTTTTATTTTTATGTTTCTTATCCCTATCCTGTTCTAGTTACTATAACTTTAATAGTTTTTATAATTATCATAAAAATGAGCCTAATGTTAAATCGTTTCAAGTACCTCGTTACCTTAAGTCAATTGTTAAAAATTCATCTCCAGAATTAAATAGCTTAGTGAAAAATATTACAGATTTTAAAACAATTTCTTTTACAGAATGCTCTCCTCAGCAATCAGAACTCATCATAGCTCAAATCAATGGTATCACCAGAAATTACACAGATGTTGCAAGAAACAACACCCCTGGAGATCGCTATCTCGTTGCCGTTAAAGAAAAAGGAGATCAAATAACAAGTATTATTATTCATAGTGCCAAAAGCAACAATCAAAAAATTATTTATTTAAAAGGTCATTTTAATCCCAACCGAATAAAAGAACTCAGTAATAATCAAAAATTTGAAGGTCTTTTAGAAGAATAAAGTCCATTTAATACGGTAGTACCCTCAAGTATGAGTACTTTTACCTTAAATTTTTTTAACTATGAATGCTTTTGAAGCTCTCAAACTAAAAAAACCCTTGTTAAAAGCTCTTGATAATTTAAAAATTCAAGCGCCCACACCTATTCAAAAAAAAGCTATACCCGCCATTCATTCTGGAAGAGATATTGTAGGTTTAGCACAAACTGGTACAGGTAAAACTTTTGCCTACTTATTACCTATTATCAATAGATTAGAGTATTCTGATCAAATTCAACCTAGAGTATTAATCTTAGTACCTACAAGAGAATTGGTTACACAAGTAGTTGATGCAGCTAAATCTTTAACCTCAAGTATTAATATTAGAATAGAAGGGGTATATGGTGGTGTTAATATCAATACCCAAAGACAAATGATTAGTGAGGGGCTAGACATCATAGTGGCTACACCAGGAAGGCTTTATGATTTAGCCGCGTCTGGTGTTCTTAGACTAAGTGCTCTACAAAAGTTAGTGATTGATGAGGTAGATGAAATGCTATTTATTGGGTTTAGACCTCAGCTTCTTAATATATTGGATATACTACCCAGCAAGAAACAAAGTATTCTATTTTCGGCAACCTTACCAGAAGATGTAGAAAATATCATTAAAGATTTCTTTGTAAATCCTAAAAAAATAGAGATTGTACCCGTAGGTACACCCTTAGAAAAAATTGAACAAAAAGGGTACAATCTTCCAAATTATAGCACCAAAGAAAATTACTTAAAACTACTCTTACAAGATGAGCAGCTTGAAAAAGTTTTGGTGTTTGTAAAAAACAAAAGAATTGCAGATAGACTTTATGAAAATTTGCATGAAATTTTTGAAGAGGATATTCAAGTAATTCATTCTAATAAATCTCAAAATAATCGCTTTAATACTATTGAAAGTTTCCAAAACAATGTCTTTAGAATTTTAATAGCAACAGATATTGTCTCGAGAGGTATGGATATTCAAAATATCACTCATGTGGTCAATTTCGATGTGCCAGACCAACCAGAGCAATACATTCACAGAATTGGTAGAACGGGACGTGCCAGAGAATCTGGTGTTGCCATTACACTATTTACACCTAAAGAAGAAGAACTTGTTTTAGAAATTGAAATATTAATGCAAACTGAAATTCCACTGTTTGATCTACCCGAAACACTTGAAATTTCAAAAAAATTAATGCCGGAAGAGAAAGATCAATCTAAAGAAAAAGAAATTACAGGTAAGACTAAAAATCTTTACAAGCCTGGACCTTCTTTTCATGAAAAACTCGAAAAAAATAAAAAAGTAAATCAAGGCGGCTCGTATAAAAGAGAAATTAAAAAGAAATATAAAAAACCGAAAACTCGCCCTCCAAAGACCAAGAAGAAAAAATAATTATAAGATAATTAATTTTTGTTCCTTAAATTTAATTTGACCGCACAAACCTAGTCAAATATATTGTTCTCAATAGGTTAACTTTTAATCTAAAAAAAAATACTATTTTTTTTAATTTCAATAACAATATTAGAGTATTCATGGCGTTGTATTTACTCATTAGTTTTTTATAAAACTAGGGAAAATTGTTATTGTTAAAGAAGAAAAACCCTTCCATAAACGGAAGGGTTTTTTGATTTCTAAAACACTCTAAAATAGGTAATTCACTATTTTATTCTTTTTTCTACAAAATTGCATAATTTATTTTCATCTCTTACAATATAAAAGTATTCTTAGCGTTGTATTAATTCATTAGTTTTTTTTACAAAACTAGGGAAAATTGTTATTGTTAAAGAAGAAAAACCCTTCCATAAATGGAAGGGTTTTTTGATTATTCGGTCACTATTTTTTTACTCTAAGGCTTCTTCTACCACTTGCCCTTTAGAACCATTTGGGAATGCTATTTGTAATAAATTAGCGATGGTAGGTGTAATATCTATAATTCTCGTATAGTTTTTAGACGAACCCTTTTTAATACCCTTACCATAAAACATAATAGGTACATGCGTATCGTAATTAAACCCAGATCCGTGGGTTGACCCTTTTTTTGAATAAGATATGGTAGCGGGATTAGGTACAATAAGTATATCTCCAGAAATTTTTTGATTATAGCCTTGTTGCAGATGAGCTAAAATACCAGATGTAAATTCGGTATTTTGCATAGTTTTAGCAGTAACCGCTTTAAAAATGGCTTTATAATTAATTATTTCTTCTACTAAATATTCTGAAACCGTCTGTTTATCTAACTTATTCTGGTTCAAGACATCAGGATTTAAAAAAACTTGGAAATTTGAAATATTTTCTATGATACCCTCAGCATGATACCTCGACTTCAATTTATCGTCTAAAAACTTTCTAAATGCTTTTTTATCTAAGTATTGCGCTGGTATTTTTTGAGATTGCAAGTAACTAGGTACTGGCACAGCTGCATGATCTGCAGTTAAAAACAAGGTATATTCGTCCTTGCCAACTTCCTTATCTAAATACTCTAGTAATTGAGCAATATCTGCATCCAATCTCAAGTAATTATCCTGTACTTCTTTTGAATCTACACCAAATCTATGTCCAATGTAATCTGGACTAGAAAAACTAATTGCCAAAAAATCTGTATAACCTGTTTGCCCTAGTTTTTCAGCTTTTATGGCAGCTTTGGCAAAATCAACTAAAATACTATTACCAAAAGGAGTGTTTTTAATCATATCGTAACTTCCATTTTTCTTAGCCAATTTTGATAAATCATAAGGAAAAACAGCTTTGTCCATCCCTTTGAAAGGCTCTTCAAAATTATTGTTATCTTCTATACTTTCTGTATAAGATTTTATATTTTTTAAAGTTGTCCACTTTTGTTTTAGATAAGTCTTAGCCACCTTTGAATTATTAAACTTTTTAACCCAATCTGGCAATTCCTTCATATAATAAGTACTCGAAATAAATTTACCATCGTCCTTACCTTGAAACCAATAGGCTGCATTGGCCGTATGGCCACCTGGTAAAACTGCCGAACGATCTTTAATACTCATAGAAATAGTTTTACCCTTCATCTGCTGCGATAATCTAAGTTGGTCTGTAATGGTAGTAGTAACCAATCTATATGGTGATTTTTTGCCACCATGCTCTGCCCCTATAGTTTTATAGCGATCATCATCAACACAATAAATAGATTGTCTTTTAAACTTATCAAACCAATTATTACCTATAATGCCATGAGTGTCTGGAGTAGTACCTGTATAAACCGAGGCATGGCCTACCGCTGTATAAGTGGGTATATAATTAAAATGTCCATTCTCTACATTAAAACCTTCATTTAACAACCGTTTAAACCCATCATTTCCATAATGATTATAGAATCTTGTTAAGTAATCATATCTCATTTGATCTACCACAATTCCTACCACTAATTTAGGGCGATCAACTTGGGTAACCTTTTGGGCAAATAGGCTAGAAATACTCAATAAAATACAGTAAAATAAAACTCTTTTTTTCATGTTCTTGTGAAATTAGCGGGCTAAATTAATCATTTCATTTTTTATAGAAAACTGATATGGATTACCAAAGAATTAAATTTATTAACTGTAATATAAATTTTGAACATCTTTTTAATATTTTAGCATCACAAACTACACCATGACTTACTTAACAAACATTGGTAGATATTTTATTATGTTAGGGCTTATTTTTAGAAAGCCCCAAAAATTATCAATCTTTAAAGAAAATGTTTTTAAAGAAATTGATGAGTTAGGGATTAAATCACTGGGTATTGTGGCCTTTATCTCTTTTTTCGTTGGAGGTGTTGTAGCGATTCAAACAGGATTAAATGTAGACAACCCGTTAATTCCAAAATACTTAATAGGATTTGCAACCAAACGATCTATTATTTTAGAGTTTGCCCCAACGTTTATGTCGATAATATTGGCTGGCAAAGTAGGTTCATATATTACTTCGAGCATTGGAACTATGAGAGTTACCGAGCAAATTGACGCCTTAGAAGTCATGGGAATTAATGCACTCAATCATTTGGTTTTACCCAAGGTTTTTGCTGCTGTTCTTTTTTATCCATTTTTAGTTTTACTTGCCATGGTACTTGGTATTTTTGGTGGCTGGGTTTCTGGGTTTGCCTCTGGTTTATTTAATTCTGCAGATTATATTGAAGGCATACGTCTCGAATTTAAACCGTATCTCATACAATACTCGCTTATTAAAACCATGGTTTTTGCCTTTGTCATTGCTACGATACCCTCATTTTATGGCTATTATGTTAAAGGTGGTTCTTTAGAAGTAGGTAAGGCCAGTACACAGGCAGTGGTTTGGACTAGTGTAGTTATTATTGTGCTTAATTATTTCTTAACTCAAATGATGCTTAGTTAAATGATAGAAGTTAGCAATATATATAAGTCTTTCGGAAATAATGAAGTTCTTAAAGGTATTTCAACGACTTTCAAAAAGGGTGAAACTAGTATGATCATTGGTACTAGTGGGTCTGGTAAAACGGTTTTCCTTAAGTGCTTATTAGGGTTATTTAAACCCGATCGTGGCGAAATTTCATATAGTGGAAAACGTTATAATGATATGGACCTTAAAGAAAAACAAGATTTGCGTAAAGAAATAGGTATGGTGTTTCAAGGTGGTGCTCTCTTTGATTCTGAAACGATTGAAGATAACGTAATTTTTCCTCTAAAAATGTTTACCAAACAAAGTAAATCAGAAATGATCGATCGGGCCAATTTTGTTTTGAAACGGGTTAATCTAGAAAATGTCAACAAAAAATATCCCGCAGAGTTATCTGGAGGTATGCAAAAAAGAGTTGCCATTGCTAGAGCTATTGTTATGAAACCTAAATATTTATTTTGTGATGAGCCCAATTCTGGATTAGATCCAAAAACTTCTATTGTAATAGACAATCTAATTCAAGAAATTACAGATGAATATGATATTATTACCATCATTAATTCTCATGACATGAATTCTGTAATGGAAATTGGTGAAAAGATTTTGTTCTTAAAAGAAGGAATTAAAGAATGGGAAGGTTCAAACAAAAACATTTTTAGTACAGATAACAAAGCTGTTACAGACTTTGTTTATTCATCTAACTTATTTAAAAAAGTAAGAGAAGTTTACAATAAATAAGCCTCTAAAAACTTCTTATTTGTACTTCTTTTACCTTTAATCGAGTTTCTAGGTACTTCTTGAGACGTTCTTCTGTTTCTTGCTTTTCTTTTTGGCGCATTTTAGAGTTCCATTGTACAGAAATTACCGTAAGTGTATCAACTTTCTGAAAATTACTAACAAACTCTTTACTATAACCTATTTTTTCTAGATTTTGATAATTAATTCTTACCTCTTTACTAATCTCCTGAAATTCAATATCTAAATCTTTGTATTTATCTAATTCATCTTCTAATTTAGATATTTTCATTTCCTTTTCATAAATAGTCTGATCTTTTACACTTAACATTTTATGGCTATTCATGTAGAGATTTTTTAAATTCTCTATATCGTCTTGAATTTTAGAATCGTCTTGGCTTTGTAAAACTTTTAAACTTGTGGTTTGTAAGCCTAATTCATCTAACTGCTTACGCCATTTTTGCTGTTCTTCTTTACCATAATCACTTCCAAAAACATACAATTTAATTTCCTTGTTCTTGTAATCAATTAAATCTGAAGGCTCTCCAATAATATTGACACCCTCCCCTTTAAGTCCGGTAATAAATTTTGTCGCCTCGGTTTTATAAGTATTCTCTACAAAAAGTTGATAAAACAAGTAAATACTAAAAGAAAAAATAATTAATGCTACTAGACTTGCTAATTGTGACACTCTTTTTCTTTTAGCTTGATTGATATATTTTACCATAGGGAAATGCAAATACTTTGTAATGGTAAAAGCCGCTAAAGCAATAAAAATAGAATTGATGGTAAACAAAAATAGAGCCCCGCCAAAATAATTAAATTGCCCGGTAGCCAAACCATATCCAGAAGTACAAAGTGGTGGCATTAAGGCTGTTGCTATCGCTACACCTGCCACAGTATTAAATTGTGGTCGTGGTCTACTAATTGCTATAAATAAAGCTAAACCACCCGCTACGGCAATCAACACATCTCTCACATCTGGTTTTGTTCGCGCTAAAATTTCTGGAGTGGCATCCTCAAATATTGGGATACTAAAAAATACAAATGAGGTTAAAATACTTAACCCAACCATAACCCCAAAATTCACCAATGATGATCTCAAGGTATCCAAATCATTGATTCCAATAGAAAAACCTATACCTAAAATAGGCCCCATTAATGGCGAAATAAGCATCGCTCCTATCACCACGGCCGTAGAACTTACATTCAATCCTATGGAGGCAATTAGGATAGAAAAAACTAAAATCCAAGCGGTATGTCCTTTCATAGAGATACCCTCTTTAATAGTTTCGGCCGTAGCTTCTTTATCAGTATCCTGTTTAATATTTAAAAGCTCAGCAAGAAAACCTTTTAAACTGGCATAGAAGCCTTTAAAATCTTTTTGAACATCTTCTTTTTGCTTATCTAGCTTTTGCTCTTCTTTATTTTCTTCCATGAAATTGAGAGTAAGTATTCTATGTAAATCTAATAAAAATAATTAATCCTTGAATTTTTCTTTAGCTTGAGCCGAAATTTGCTTAATCGCTTGGTCGTGATCTTTAGGACATATCAAAATTGTATCATTGGTTTCTACCACAATAACATCCGACAGGCCTTGAATAATCACTTTCTTTTTGGGCTCCGTTCTAATCATATTTTGAGAAGCATCAATACAGAGTGCGTTGGCATTAACTATGGCGTTGGCTTGATTATCTTTTGAGAGTTTTTGATACAACGATCCCCAGGTGCCCAGATCGTTCCATCCAAAATCAACGGGTAATACCCAAACATTATCCGCCTTTTCCATCACACCATAATCAATAGAAATATTTTCGCATTGTGGATAAGTTTCATCTATAAATTTTGCTTCGTCATTAGTGTTATAAACATGTGTTCCTTGTTCAAGAAGAACTTTCATCTCACTTAAATTATCGTCAAAAGCTTTTAAAATTGCTGAAACACTCCAAATAAAAATGCCTGCATTCCAAAGATAATTCCCTTGTTCTATAAATTTAATCGCATTGTCTTTATTTGGTTTTTCTTTAAAAGCCTCTACTTTTTTTATGGGTTCTGTAGATTTTTTATACTCTATATATCCATAACCTGTATTAGGATCTGATGGCTTAATGCCTAAAGTCATCAGCGCATCTTGTTTTTGACAAAAATCAAATGCCGCTTCAAGATTTTTTAAAAACTCTGTTTCATCTTCAATAAAATGGTCTGACGGTGCTACCACCATAACCGCATTTTTATTCTTGCTTTTTATCTTTAATGCACTATATAATATGCATGGCGCAGTATTTCTCATTGCCGGCTCAAGCACAATTTGTTCATCTTTTATATTGGGTAGGTGATCTTTAACCAATGCCTTATACGACTGATTTGTGGCGATTAGAATATTTTCATCTGGAATAAGCC
>JAUIJW010000060.1 GCA_030431085.1 Bacteroidia bacterium | reverse complement strand
GCCGGTGATTTAGCAGACCCTCATGGTACACATAGAGTATGTTTAGATTCATTATTTATTGCCTTAGAAGAACTTAAATCTAAGAGTTTTATGGATGATTGTTGGGTGTGGTTATATAGAGGGGCTTGGCATGAATGGGATGTGCATGAAATAGAAATGGCCGTTCCAATGAGTCCAGATCAGGTTATGAAAAAGCGACAAGCCATTTTTTATCATCAATCACAAAAAGATGGTGTGATGTTTCAAGGAGATGATTCTAGAGAATTCTGGATGCGTGTAGAAGATAGAAATAAAGCGACAGCAAAAAAATATAACGATTTAGGATTAGCAGATTATGCAGCTTTAGAAGCGTTTAAGCGTTATCATTTTTAATAAAAATTCCACTAAACTTTGCTTCATTGATTCTCAATAGAGATAAAATGGAGCATTGTTATTTTAAACCAAACCATATTCAATTCTTATCACAATGAAAAAATACGTTTTATCGATATGCTTTATAGCCTGTAGCCTTATTATCTCAGCTCAAGAAGCACTTAAAGATCAGTACAATATTATGCCTTGGCCTCAACAAATAGTGGCTAATTCAGGCTATTTTACCATAGATAATGATTTAACTATTTATATAAAAGGTGGTAAAAAAAGTGATCGAATAAAAACTATGACTACCCAGTTTTTAAGGAACTTATCTGATAAAACTGGTGTGTTTTTAGATCATGGATTTGCCTTAGAAAATAATACCGACAACAAGGCCAATGTGATTATAGAATATAAAGAGAGTCCCGATTTAAAATTGGGCTTAGATGAGTCATATACCTTAACTATAGATAAAGATAATATATTTATCAAATCTCAAACAGATATCGGTGGGTTATATGCCTTACAAACTTTACTTCAGTTGGTTACTGTAAAAGATGGTCAGTTCGTTTTTCCTAGTTTAGAAATTAAAGATCAACCACGTTTTGCTTGGCGCGGATTAATGTTAGATTGCTCAAGACATTTTATGCCTATGGAAGTCATTAAAAGAAATTTAGATTTAATGACTTATGTTAAATTGAATGTTTTTCATTGGCATTTATCAGATGATCAAGGATTTAGATTTGAATCTAAAAGATTTCCAGAATTAACAGCAAAGGGGTCGGATGGCTTGTTTTATAGTCAAGAACAAATGAAAGAAATTATTGAGTATGCCGATAAAAGAGGGATAAGAGTCATGCCAGAAATCGATGTTCCTGGTCATGCTTCTGCTATATTAACTGCTTTTCCAGAGTTTGGTAGTCGTAAAAGAGATTATACCATAGAGAGAAACGCGGGTGTTTTTAACCCAACATTAGACCCTACTAATGAAAACACATATACTTTTTTAGCAGCGTTATTCGAAGAAGTGTCTGAAGTATTTCCAGATGAATACTTTCATATTGGTGGCGATGAGAATGCGGGTAAAGATTGGGATGAAAACGAGGATATTCAAAAATTCATGAAACATCATCAGCTTAAAACTAATCATGATTTACAAACTTATATGAATATCAAACTTCAAAAAGTTTTAGAGCAATTAGGTAAAAAAGTAATGGGTTGGGATGAAATTATGACGCCAAATATGCCCAAAACAGCAATTATCCATTCATGGAGAGGAGAAAATGAAGGATTAAAGAAAGGAGAAACATTAGTTCAAGCAGCAAAAAATGGGTATAAAACTGTTTTATCTAATGGTTTTTATATTGATTTGATGCAGCCAGCTGAAGACCATTATTTAACCAAATTTATTGTTGATGATTCATTAACCGAAAATGACCTAGAGTTTGTATTAGGAGGTGAAGCTACTATGTGGTCTGAATTGGTAACGCCATTAACAGTTGACTCAAGAATATGGCCACGTACAGCTGCTATTGCTGAACGTTTTTGGTCTAACAAGGATGTTAGAGATGTTGATAACATGTACCACAGACTCAACAGTATAAGCTTTCAGTTAGAAAATATAGGCAGCACTCACCTCAGAAATAGAGATGTAATTTTAAGAAATATTGCTCAAAATCAATCTATTGAGGCATTAAAACAATTAGTAAGAGTGTCAGAACCATTTAAAATATACAAGAGAAATGCTGGAGGTTTTGAGTATGAGATGTATTCTCCATTTACGTTATTTGCAGATGCTTGTACTGCAGATGCTCAAGATGCTAGATTGTTTAATACTCTTGTTGCCAATTACATTAAATCACCTAATAAGAAAAATAAAGATCAATTAGTTACAATGCTTAGTCAGTGGAATGATATGTGTGAGACCATAAAAGCACAATCGGAAATGGCACCCAACCTAAAAAAAATAATGCCTTATGTATCTAGAGTAAATGAAGTGACTACATTAACGATTAAAGTATTAGGAAAAGAAGGCATAACTAAGAGTGAGTATAATCAAATTATTACCAATCTTGAAACTCAAGACAACCCTCTATTAAATATAGATGTAGAATTTGCTGCTAATAAAGGTATTAAAGACCTTGTTGACTATTTATCATCTAAAACAAAATAAAGGATGAAGCAAATGGTTAAGGTAGTTTTTTTTGTTCTAAGTATAGTGTCTATCTCTTGCGAAGAGATAAAAAAGGAGACGGATAATAGCAAGGATTTTACTAAAAAAGGTTTGTTTACCAGTGGTATTGAAGGGCCAGCTGTTGATGTGAATGGCTATCTATATGCGGTTAATTTTAAAGAAGAAGGTACGATAGGGGTAGTAGACCAGAAAGGTAAAGCAACATTATTTACAAGATTACCTCAAGGTAGCATTGGTAATGGTATACGCTTTGATCAAAATGGACATATGTATATTGCAGACTATACCAATCATAATGTGTTGATTATCAAAAAAGGAGAAACACAGGCCCAAGTATATGCGCACGAACCTTTGGCAAATCAGCCTAATGATTTGGCTATTGCACCTAATGGTATTCTATTCGCCAGCGACCCAAATTGGAGTGAAAATACAGGTCAGTTATGGCGTGTAGATAAACAGGGGTTTACCCTATTAGAGTCTGGTATGGGCACTACTAATGGCATAGAAGTAGATCCAACAGCTACAAAATTATATGTCAATGAATCTGTTCAAAGAAAAATTTGGGTATATAATTTAGATCCTCAAGGTAATATAAGTGATAAAAAATTATTTTATCAGTTTAAAGATTATGGTCTAGATGGTATGAGATGCGATAATCAAGGTAATCTATATGTCTGTAGATATGATGCTGGGAAAGTGGTTGTAATATCCCCAAAAGGCGTTATAATAAGAGAAGTTTTATTAAAGGGTAAAAAACCTACCAATATAACTTTTGGTTCTCAAAATAAAAAACAATGTTTTGTAACTCTGGCAGACAGAGGATGTTTTGAAACATTTTATGCCGATTATCCAGGTAAAAAATTCTAAATTTTACGAGTAAAAAATTATGAGATTATAAAGTTAAGCAGGTTAAATCTGTTTAATTATTAATTCCTCAATCGTTTTCGTTAATATGTAAATTTTATCATTAAAAAGAGTATAATTATTACTATTTTTGTATGGTTTTTTTAAAAAATATGAAGAAAAAGATTAATAAAATAGCAGTGATTACTTCTGGAGGTGATGCTCCGGGTATGAATGCTGCCATAAGAGCGGTTGCTCGTGCCTGTACTTATTACAATATAGAATGTGTAGGTTTTTATAGAGGCTATCAAGGTATGATAGAAAATGAGTATGTAGAATTAACTGCTAGAAGTGTTAAAAATATTATCAGTAAAGGAGGTACTATTTTAAAATCTGCTCGTTCTAAGGAATTTAGAACTAAAGAAGGTAGAAAAAAAGCCTATGATAATATTGTAAAAGGGAATATTGATGGTCTAATTTTGATTGGAGGAGACGGTACTTTTAATGGTGGTGTGGCCTTTAGTAAAGAATACGACGTGCCATTTATTGGTATTCCAGGAACCATTGATAATGATATTGCAGGAACCTCTGCAACCATTGGTTATGATACAGCTTTAAATACTGTGGTAGAATGTATAGATAAAATTAGAGATACTGCAAGTTCGCATAATCGTTTGTTTTTTGTAGAGGTAATGGGAAGAGATGCTGGGTTTATTGCACTTAACGCTGGTGTTGGTGCTGGTGCGGAAGAAATTCTAATTCCAGAAGAAGATTTAGGATTCGATAGATTATTAGAAGCATTAAAACGAAGTAAATTAAGTGGTAAGTCTTCTAGCATAGTGGTAGTTTCGGAAGGTGATAAAACTGGTGAAAATGTATTTGAATTGGCTAAAAATGTTAATGAAGTACTACCAGAATACGAAACAAGAGTCTCTGTATTAGGTCATATGCAAAGAGGAGGTAGTCCAAGTTGTTTTGATAGAGTGTTGGCCAGTAAAATGGGAGTACATGCGGTAGAGAGCTTGCTAGAAGGTCAATCTGATGTTATGGTTGGTTTCATTAATGGTGAAATGAAAAATACCAGTATCGAAGAAGCGATTAAAAGTGCTAACGATATTAATAGAGAATTATTAAGAATATCTGATATATTATCAGTATAAAATCAAAATAGAAATTATGATTAAAGTAGGAATTAACGGATTCGGTAGAATTGGAAGACTAGCTTTTAGAGTTGCAACACAAAGAGAAAATGTTCAAGTTGTAGGTATTAATGATTTGTTAGATGTAGATTATTTGGCCTATATGTTAAAGTACGATTCTGTTCACGGTAGATTCGATGGTGATGTAGAAGTGAAGGATGGTAAACTAGTTGTAAATGGTAATGAAATAAGAGTAACTGCAGAGCGTAATCCTGAAGATTTAAAATGGGATGAAATTGGTGCAGAGTATGTTATAGAATCAACAGGGTTATTTACAGTTAAAGAAAAAGCTCAAATGCATATTACAGGAGGTGCGAAAAAAGTGATAATTTCGGCACCATCTGCAGATGCTCCAATGTATGTGATGGGAGTGAACCATACAGAACTAAGTGCAGATGAAACTATTTTTTCAAATGCATCATGTACAACAAACTGTTTAGCTCCATTAGCTAAAGTATTACATGATAATTTTGAAATTACAGATGGTTTAATGACAACCATTCACGCTACTACAGCAACTCAAAAAACAGTTGACGGACCTTCAATGAAAGATTGGAGAGGAGGTCGAGCGGCTTTACATAATATTATACCATCTTCTACGGGTGCAGCCAAAGCTGTGGGTAAAGTGATCCCATCATTGAATGGAAAATTAACGGGAATGGCATTTAGAGTACCTACGATGGATGTTTCTGTTGTAGATTTAACAGTAAACTTAGGTAAGAGCGTTTCTTACGAAGATGTTTGTAAGGTAATGAAAAATGCTTCAGAAGGAGAACTAAATGGTATTTTAGGATATACTGAAGAATCTGTAGTGTCGCAAGATTTTGTTGGAGAGACTTGTACCTCTGTTTTTGATGCTAAAGCAGGAATTGCGTTAACAGATAAATTTATCAAGGTAGTGTCTTGGTATGATAATGAGTATGGTTACTCAACTAAAATCATTGATTTATTAGAGCACTCAGCATCTCTATAAAGTTAACATTGTAATTATAGTATAATTATTTTATTAATAGATAAACCCAGAGAATACTCTGGGTTTTCTTTTTAGAGTTAATTAGGGTAGAGAGGGATTTGGTATTCGTATATATTTTTCTACAATATAACGTTTTATACCAGACTCTGGAATTTCTTCTAAGCCCTTTTGAATAAGAGTATCACCTTTAATTTCTATCTCAAATTCAAACTTGTGATTTCTGAAGGATGTACTTTCAATATAACTTAAAGTTTCGGTATAGTGGTGCTTGTCTAAAGTATATGTACCTGCACCGCCATAAAAGTTGACATTGGTGTTATGTTCTTGATTAAAAAATGCAAAATGAGTTTTATTGATAATTTTGATGAAGGTACTTTTACTCACATCTTTAATTATGATGGAATCATTTTCTTTAATTTCTCCGTAGAAAAGTTGCCAAGACCCAAGGAGTTGTTGGTGCAGGGAACTAGATTTGGGTTGCAAACAAGATACAGCAACAAGAATGCCGAACAAAAGAATCATTATTTTCTTCATGAGTTTTTAGTTTTTCTTCAATATAGAAGAAAAAGGATAATTCAAAAATAATAGCCGATATACAACAAGAAAATACAGATAAAAATCGTTTTGTGAGAGATAAGAGATAAAATAAAGATCGCGATAATCACGATCTTTTATAAGTTCAGTATTAAAGATGATTAACTTTCTTTTTTAACTTCAACTATTTCGTACATATTTTTACCATCTACTTGAATAGGTTGGTAGTAAGTTTTACCAAATTGCACATAAGTCTGATCTCCTATTTTAACCTCTTTACCACCTTCGGGTAAGTTTGGTACAATAGTACCTGCAGTGGCTGGCACAACAATATAACCGTCCTTATTTTGTTCGTAAAAAGCGCCGCCATAGTAATAGTTTGTGGTGTTGTTTACTTCTACTTTGTCTGCTTCCTTCGGAATATCTGGTACTTGAGCGCCAACAGGAGCCTGTACAGCTTCAAACCCCTTATCGGTTTTTAAATAATACGTGCCGTTATCATAATGATACTCTTGGTCATCATCTTTATCATTATCTATTATACTTACAATAATAGCTGTTGTAGCTAAGGTTGTGATAAAATATCCCCAAGGGTGATAATATGGTCCCCAATAAAATGGCACATAAGGGTGATAAAAGTAGGGCCTATGGCAATAATAGCCATAGCCTCCATAACGATACGGTGGCCGTGTATAAGGTCTGTAGCTTGGTCTTACTACAGTATTTCTATGATTGATATTGACATTAATATTATTGTTGCCAATATGAGTTTTATTGCCAATTTTATTACCATTGTTTTTAGTATTTCTATTGCTTATTTTAGATTTATTACCTGTATTTCTATCGATACTTTTATTTGGAACTCTTGATGTAGTGATTTTTCGCTCAGGTGAAATATAATGTCCACCATTAATAGATTTATTTGGTGTTGCAGGTCTATTTACAGAGTTACGTTGTCTATTATTTATTTGAGATCTATTTCTTTCAAAATTTCTTTGAGGTGCTTGCCTATGCATACTAGCTCCGCCTCCAAATCCGCCCCCTCGAGAGACTCTATGCCCCATGCGTTGTGCTTCTATTGTAGAAGGTAAACAAACCAATAGGAAGCATAATAATGCTAAACTTTTTACAGATTTTATTGTGTTTAAATGTATCATGATTGTGGCCTCATATTGGCGATTATCTTTGTTTTTATAGCGTATTACATGCCTTTTTGGAAGCTTATATGCGTCATTGGCAATCCAAATTAAAACATCCATCTCTTGATTTGAAGCTTTAATTAGAAAACACTCAGTATTGTTAATATTGTTTTTACCTATAAATTTTATACTGTCAAAGCCCTCAATAATATCATCAGTTAACGAAGGGTAGAAAAAATCTGCTGCCGGAAAAAGAATTCCATAATTGTCATGAATACTATCAATCATTTTTAAGGTGCTATTCGGGGTAGGTATGGTAACATAATTATTCTCATTGTATGAATAAAAATCTAGTTCTTGGCCATTGTACCAAAACCCCTTATCGCCTTTAGTCCCTTTAGTTTGTACCATAAGCTTGTCTGGTCCGTCTAAAAACACTTCACTAGTGCTGTAATGTTTAATGAAACCATAGTCTGGGTCTATATAATCTATAGTTCTAGACATAGTAAAAGAGCAAGATTCTAGTTCGCCAATTAAATTAGCCATATGATCTAATAACTTAACAGCTATAGGATCAATATCTTTGTTGTTTTGAGATTGTCCATGATAAATACAGCATAAACAGAACACAATAAGGAGTGAATATTTTTTCATTGAATAAGACTTGGTTGTTGTTTTTTAGTTTTTTGAATTTAAATATGATTGATTAAAATTATGAATAAAATAATGAAATAAAAAAGATTATTTAAATATAGATTATACGTATTTTCGAATTAAAAATTAGACTCTGTTGACATGAAACTTGTTTTCGCAACCAATAACAACAATAAAATTGAGGAAATAAATAAACTATTGCCACTTAACTTAGATGTGCTGAGTTTAAAGGATATTCATTGCTTTGACGATATTGAAGAAACGGCACCTACTTTAGAAGGCAATGCCCTACTTAAGGCGAACTACGTGTATGAAAATTTTGGTTATCCAGCTTTTGCAGATGATACGGGATTATTTGTAAAGTCTTTAAATGGTGAGCCCGGTGTATACTCTGCACGTTACGCTGGTGTACCCTCAAATGCCGAGCAAAATATGGCAAAATTATTGAACCATATGAGCGATAAGACCAATAGAGAGGCTTATTTTAAAACAGTGATTGCTTTAAAGACCAAAGATCAAGAGATTCTATTTGAAGGGGTATGTCATGGTGAAATTTTAATTGAAAAAACTGGCCAGCAAGGGTTTGGTTATGATCCTATCTTTAGACCTAAGGGCCATGATCAATCTTTTGCTGAGATGGAACTTTCTTTAAAAAATAAAATATCGCACAGAGCCATAGCTATAGGTAAATTAACAGATTATTTGTCTAATCTTTAGAAGGTTTGGGGCGCTTTTTTCTTTTATATTCGTGTAAAAGTGTTTTTCTAAAATCGTATTCTGTTTTGTGAAGTTTTAGTATTTTCTTTGGAGGTAAAATATCTTCTAAGTCCTTGTAAAACCTAACCTTAAGTGTTGTTAATTGCTTTTCCTGATCTATGTAGCTAGTAACAAAGTTTTTAGCTTGCTCATCGGTTAATGCATCTATACCGCCTTGCGCTTTAATGGCTTGTAAATCTTTTTTGTAATGTTTAGATTTTATGGCTTTAGAAGCTTTATGAAATGTATGGTATACCGGCCAGAATTTTTCTGCTTCTTGAGGAGTAAGCTCTAATCTTTCTGTAAAAAAGGCTGTTTTATAAGCCCTAAAATTGTTAGAGGTATCATTTTGAGCATTGATAAAACCTTTGCAAACAAAAAGAAATATTATAGTTAAAGTAATTGATCTCATCGTGTAATAATAATTTAATTTTCTGAAGTAAAAAATTCTAAGTCAGAATCTTCTAAATAATTTTCTATGTCTGTATTATTGATAAAATGATCAGCAATAAGCAAATCATCAGTATAAAAATCTTCAAGTTCAGAAGACTCTATAACAAATAGTTCACCATCTATATATTGCTCTATATCATTTTGAGTGATACTTTTTAATTCTGGCACCTTATTACCAAATTGAATTTGCTGTATGGAAAAAAATAGTATAATACAAGCTGCTACAGCAATAGCTAGCTGATAGTGTTTTGTTAATTTTATAATTTTTGATGTGGGTTTGTTTCGCGATGTAATAATTTTCTTATCAAGGGTGTTAAAGTAATCACGAGGTACGGTAAATCCTGTTTTTTTACCAATTCTTAAGGCATTAGAATTAATATTTTCAAAATAACCATCAGGTACTTTCAAACCAGTTTTTTTTGGAAGCTTAGACCATAAAGCGGTTCTTTCTTCAAGAGAACTAAAATAAGCCTCTGGCTTGGTAAAACCAGTAGTCTTGCCATCTAATTTTTGCCATATGTCGTTACGTTTATCTTTCATATTTTTGGTATAGACGTTTAGTTTTATAAAAGTTTAAGATGTTCTAAAATAGTCTTCAATCTTTTTCTTTGCATGATGGTAGGAAGCTTTTAGGGCTCCTACCGAAGTTTCTAACACATCTGCCATATCATCATAACTCATCTCATCGAAATAACGCATGTTAAAAACAAGTTTCTGTTTTTGAGGTAAAGTTGCAATAGCCTTTTGTAAGTCTATTTGTAACTGATTACCATCAAAATATGGATCGGATTCTAATTGTTGAATCATTTGCAATTGTAATGTTTCAATATCAACATTTCTTTGCCTGGCTTCTTTCTTTAAATAGGTAATGGCTTCGTTGGTAGCTATTCTGTACATCCAAGAATAGAGTTTGCTTTCACCCTTAAAATGTTTGATATTTTTAAATACCTTGATAAACGTGTTCTGTAAAACATCATCTGCATCCTCATGCGAAATAACCATCTTACGAATATGCCAGTAAAGGCGCTCTTTATAAGATTTTACAAGTTCCGCAAAAGCGAGATCTGTCGTTACAGGATTCTTTAACTGATCAATAAGTGTTAATTCCTCTATCAATGGTTACCTTTTATTTATAAGACTACCAATTTACAGAAAAGTTTAAAAGCGTACGGCGATTTTTGCATTAAGTACTCTACCACTTAAATAATTAGGAACAGCAATTGAACGGTTTGTAGATACATCTTTAACCCAAGTATTAGAAATAGTGTTTTGCACATCAAATAAATTAAACAGTTCTAAACCTACAGAAAATTCGTTGAGTTTATTAAGCCAAGCTTTATCTGTATGAATGTTATTATCTTTGAATATATACGAAAGTCCGAGATCTGCTCTAAAATAATCTTTTAACCGATGTTGGTATAAATACGGATCGGCATAGGAAGGTGACCCTCCCGGAACGCCCGTATTGTATACCATGTTAAGATACATTTTTAGTTGTGGAAATACAGCCATATAATCTTGAAAGAGTAACCCAAATTTTAGCCGTTGATCTGTGGGCCTACTGATGTAACCCTGATGCTTAATATTTTCTTCGGTTTGTAAATACCCTACACTTAACCAAGATTGCGTACCGGGTACAAATTCGCCGTTTAACCTAAAATCTACACCAGCGGCATAGGCAACAGCATTATTTTTAGCTTGATAACGAATTCTAACATTATCTAAGGTAAAAGGATTGACGTTGGTTAATTTTTTGTAGTAAATTTCGCTAACTAACTTAAAAGGCCTTTCCCAAAGCTTAAAACTATAATCGTTCCCAATAATAAAATGAAGAGATTTTTGAGCTTCTACCTCAGGATGAACTATACCTAGAGAATCTCTTAGTTCTCTATAAAAAGGAGGTTGTTGATAAAGACCAGCTGCTACTCTAAAGATCATATCTTTATTCCAGTCTGGTTTGATTGAGAACTGACCTCTAGGACTAAAAGCAATCTGTTTACTTTCGGTTATATGATTACCACTAATTTGCCATTGTTGAAACCTCAGACCTGCATTAAGCCATATAGTATGATTATTCCAAAAGGTTTTTGTACTCCATTGAGCAAATCCCATAAACCTATTGGTATTGACATGGTTTAGTGCCCTAATATTTGCATAAGGTACGATGGGTCCGGTATAGGGCTGGTAAGGTTCATTGTTTTTGGGGTACAAGTAGGGTGGGCGTAATGAAA
>JAUIJW010000059.1 GCA_030431085.1 Bacteroidia bacterium | reverse complement strand
CACACGAATAGGTACGTTTTCTATGTGTGTGCCACGCCAAGCTAAGCGCACTATGATTTCAATCTCAAACTCAAATTTTGTCGTGATTAATTGAATTGATTTTATCGCTTTAAGCGGATATAATCTAAATCCAGATTGTGTATCACTAAGCCGAATTCCAGTTTCAAACCAAAACCAAAAATTAGAAAATTTATTACCAAAGCTACTATTTTTAGGTACTGTTTCATGGGTCATATTACGTGACCCAATAAGCAAACTGTTTGGATTTTCGGCAATAGCCTCTAAAAATATTGGAATATCTTCTGGGTAATGCTGCCCATCAGAATCTATGGTAATGGCATATTGAAAATCATCGAGAATAGCTTGACTAAATCCCGCCTTGAGTGCCTCTCCTTTACCCTTATTTTTATGAAAATGAATTTGAGTTAATTGAGGAAATTTTTCTAATATTTTTACAGAATCATCTGTACAACCATCATTGACAATGATAATATCATTGGTAAAACTTAAAGTCTTAGTAATAACCCGTTCTAGCGTTTTTTGATTGTTATAAGTGGGAATAATAACACAAAAACTAAACTTATAATCTTCACCCATATCGTCTAAAGCTTTAAAACTACTGTTCATATTGATGAGCTGTTTATTCTAATCGCAATAGATCTTGCTCTGTAAAAAGTTTAGAATGACGGGCGTAGTCTTTAACCATTGCTTTAACGGTTGTAGATTTTTCTCGATAAAAATGTTTTAGAATAAAATCTTTATCTTGGTTTAAATTCGATTTATACTTTAGAATTTTAGGAGTATTCTCTTGAATAGTTAACCTTACCCATCTCACTTCTAAACTCAAACTATCATTAGCCACCGCATGTTCTATGTACTGTTTTCCAACATTAAACATTTTAACCTTATTTCTAACCCCTTTTTCATATTGCGCATTTAAAGCAATCGCTGCACCTTTATAGGCAATAAATATAGGTTTCGACTCATAATTTATCGTCTCGAGCTTCTGCTCTAGTGCCACAGCTTTATCTTGAGATTGGGTCGCTTCTTTATACAATAATCGTATATCGTCTAAATTTAGAAAAGACGGTAATAAAAAAAACAGGCTTATAAAAAATGAAACCATTGGTCTATTTTACGATTCAATAACTTGGTAAGTTAAATTCATTTTAAGGGCTACAGTAGTCTTAAACTTAGATAAATTCTTAACCTTTACCAAATTACCTTCTTCATTGATTTTTAATTCTATATCTAATATTGGATTTTCTTCAGGGTTAATGATGGCCATAAATTTTACATTGTTACAACTTTGCATAAACAAAGGCTTACCTATATAATTTTTCAACAACTCTTTACTAATTTGCATCATACAAACTCCTGGCATAACAGGGTTATTTGGGAAGTGTCCGTTAAAGATATGATGTTCTTTATTAACCTTGATGGTTGTTTTTAAAGTATGACTCTCCTCGTAAAAATTCTGATCGACAATGGTATAAAAATCATCTAAAAGCATAAATTGATTCTCTATAAAATTTTGCTAAAAATAGCTTTAATTACCCATATAAAATAATTGAGCCTTAAAATTAAATTGATGATGTTGCCATTGAATAGATTTTGCTAAATCTTGAGTTACCCCCTCAAAACTAAAAGTAACTCTTGGTTTTCTTTTTTTTGTAGATACAATCTTAGTTAGTTTATTTTCTTCTACATAATAATACAAATCTCTAGACTTATAAATCTTTTCATTTTGTTGTTTAAATTGCTCATCCACTGGTTGATGTTCATTTATCAGTATGAAAAAATCCGATTTTAAAGCTTCAACAACAATTTCTTTATCCAATTCTGGCAGTATATACTTTTTTTCAATTTTAGAGTTAGTCATTTCAAATTCTAAAATCTTATGCCCAAACTCTGTAGTTAACACAATAGCATACTGATTTTTATCTAGTTTTTTTACAATAAATATACCTCCAAATCTATTGTTATACACCTTGAAACTAGCTTTATATACATAATCTCTTTGAGGATTAGAAAAATACGGATTTGTTATACCTGTACTTTCTAAAGGAATTCGGGTCAATCCCTTCTCAATACTTGAACAGGAAATTATTATCAATGTAATACTAAGGATTAAATACCTCATCTGGCACGGTAATATTATATTTTTGATTCTTAAAAACCAGTAACGTATAATCTTTATCAGACTCTTTCATGGTCACTTGAGTTACTGTATATTCATTTAAATCAAAGGCAATTTGTAATTCTGGAATAATTTCGAGCAAGGCCTTTTGTTTCGGAATAAAACTTACCAAATATACGGTTTGAGTTTTATAAAATTTAAAATTGAATAAAGCCTCATCGAACATATCGCCTCGAACACTTTTCATGATCAAATCATTTAAAGAGGAAAAAGAAGGACTAGAACCTAGATTAAAACTCGACTTATTACCATTATCATTAATATAAAGTTTATTTTTCTTAAACACAGCTGTGTAGGTGAATGGCTTAAAATAAGCCCATTTGATACGATCTGGCGACTTAACATGCATTTTGCCCTCTGCCATAATATCATTTTGTAAAATATCAAGATGCTTGACTTGCTTAAAATCAGCCTCCAAAGTGTTTATATTTTTTGCTTTGTTAGTGATTAATTGTTGCACCTTAAACGCTTCTTGATCGCTCAAGGGCACTTTTTGGGCCATCATCAAACCCATCCACATCATCAGTACTAGCACAAAATATTTATCTTTACTATTCATATGCTTTAACGCCTAAAACCGCATCTAATGTGACAGCTTTTAATTTTTTTCTTTTAATATCTTCTAATATTGTTTCTAAAGCTTTAGCTGAGAATTCATTCGTGTCATGAAGTAATATTAACTCTTTTTATAATTTGATTTGATGAGGTTGCCCTAGTATCTAAAGATCTAATACTCCATCCGCAACAGGTCATTTTCAATGATTCAACGGCCTTAGCAATAGCCGGGTTTGTAACTCCAAAAGGTGGTCTATACAGTTTTGGCTTTTTGGTCAAAACACTCTTAACCACATGATTACATTCATCGATATCTTCTTCAATATTTTCTTTAGGTAAAAATCCATAATTAACTGAGTGACAATAACTATGGTTGCCAATTACATGTCCCTCAATTATAATTCTTTTAAAAATATCTAAATGATTTTCAACATGTTTTCCAATACAAAAAAAAGTAGCCTTCGCTCCATACTCTTTTAGTAGATCTAAAATAATAGGCGTGTACTTAGCATTTGGTCCATCATCAAAAGTTAGAGCAATTTTACCTGAGGTCTTACTACCGCAATGCCTACCTTTAACAAAGTAATTCCACCTGATATGAAATATGCCTATTACGGTAATTGTTATCCATAAAAGTCCCAAAACCAATAACCACAATAATGATAATTGATATTTAATGTTGAGCCCAAAAATTAATATGCCAACAAAAAGACATAGGTAGTTTATTTTATTAAAACTTAACATGACTTTAATAGAACTAAACTATGATATTTCCCTCTGTATTGATTGTACAATAAAATATTTGAAAATTTATTTGGCTTTATCTCATTCAACAAAAAAACGTCGTTCACAGCCTTATTTCTAAATATGTGACAAGCCAACCATAATCCAAATGCAGAAGCTGTATGATATTCTGCAGAATAGTTTTTATATGAAGCTTGAGGCGTTTTATTAAAAATATTTTGTTGTAATTGATGATAATATTGGTCATACCTATAGTCGCCATTATTACCTAACATCACCAAATCAATATCTTGAATACTTAGGTTATGTCTTTCTAGAAAATTTACAATCTTGTTTTCTACTGCACTATCCTCTAAGCTTTCAAAAACATCTACATCGCAAAGCGTAGCATAGCAATCCTTAGCTTTTTTATCAGACAAGGTGAAAAAATGAGCACCTTCACCTAAGCAGGCTCCAGGAGTTGAACTAGAAAGTAAATTATTTGGTACGCCCTCAACTTTAACATGTCCAGCGAGCTCGTACAATTTCGAAGTATAACTGCCTATTTCATCTATACCTCCCACTAAAATATTATCAATTCCCTCTAAAACTTGTAATTGAGCATCTATCAAAGCCGCTTCAAAAGAATTGGCATTATGCACATAGGTCACATTATAAGCCTTGCATTCCATACCCAAAGCAATTTGTGCTCCTACCGTATTATGCGTAGATTGAATAAATGATGTTGGTGTTAAAAATTCTTCATCATTATCAATCATGTTTTTTAAAAACTTTTCAGAATCGTTCACGCAACCTAAACCTGTACCCGTAATAATGGCATTAGGTTTATCTATTTGAGCATCTTGAAGAGCTAGACGCGATGCTACAACCCCCATCTTTACACCATTGGCCATTCTTCGTATCATGGCTGGAGGTATAAATTCTTTATAATTAGGTTTTACGGCATGTGTAGTAGATGAAGTGATTTTTTTAAAACGATCAAATTCTAATGTTGTCACAGTATCTTGTGTAGACACCGAACCCATACCATTAATATAACATTGCTTTATCATCACGCTTTAGAAAATATTAATGTTGAACAATTGCCTCCAAAACCAAAAGAATTTGACAATACATGATTAAGCTTAGCTGGAGTAACCTCCGTTACCGGTTTTATTCCTGTTGCAGGGATTCTTGTTTTAAAATTTAGATTAGGCCAAATGGTTTGATGCTGTAAAGAAAAGATTGAATAAACCGCTTCAACAGCCGCTGCAGCCGCTAAAGTATGCCCCGTAAATGCTTTTGTTGAACTTAATTTGGGCGTTTGGCTTTCAAAAATTCTTAAAATAGCCTTACTTTCAGATAAATCATTATTAACAGTCGCCGTACCATGAGCATTAATATACTGTATGTGTTCTGGTTTTAACCCTGCTACTTTTAACGCATCTTTCATGGCTAAATAAGCACCTTCTCCGTTTTCTGATGAAGCTGTTTGATGAAACGCATCATTTGCATTCGCATAGCCACTCACGTGGGCTAAAATATTTTTATTTTCTTTTACTGCGATATCTTCTCGTTCTATCACTAAAAAAGCAGCAGCTTCTCCTAAATTCAATCCCGTTCTATTGGCATCAAAAGGCATACATTCAGATTCTGATAAAATCATCAGTGATTTAAAGCCATTAATCGTAAACTTAGACAAACAATCTGCACCACCAACTATAACTCTATCCAATTTACCTGCTTTGATCAACCTTGCCCCCATCATAATGGCGTTAGCCGAAGAAGAACAAGCGGTACTAATAGTACTCACAAAAGTATTTATCCCTAAGGCGCTGGCAACTTTTGAGGTAGCATCATTGGCTGGATGACTGTCAATATATCGTCTATTTTTATTGTCTTCTAACTGCGAATAGAAAAATTTTTCGGTCATATCCATTCCTCCCACACTTGTGGCGGAAATTAGTCCAGTTCTGTAAGCCTCCATATCACTTAAGCTTGCATTAACACAAGCTTCTTTGGCTGCTATTTCGGCCAAAAAAGCCGTTCTAGAATAGTTATTGTTGGGTAATAAATTCAATTGGTTAGCCAATTGAGAATTACTTCTTTTGACTTCACCAACTTTAATTGAATTGATATGTTTGGTCTCAAGATGCTCAACCCTTGAAATACCATGTTTCTTTTGTTGTAAAGACGATAAATTCTCTTCTAAATTGTCTCCAATAGAAGATATAATTCCCATACCTGTTACAACAACCCTGCTTTTCATTAATCTACTTTGTTCTGTTTTCTGTAATGAACTTAGCCATTACATCAATAGATTGAAATATTTTTTTTCCTTGTTTAGGATCTGTAAGCTTAATGCCATAATCTTTATCTAGCATCACAATTAACTCTAATGCATCTATAGAGTCTAATCCTAACCCATCGCCAAATAAAGCATCATTGTTACCAATATCACTTACTTCAACATCTTCTAAGTTAAGGTTTTCAATAATTTTATGTTTTAATTCTAATTTTAAATCTTCCATATTAGTTTGAATATAATTTTTCTAGTGTTTCTATTTGATAAGGTATATTACCTCTATCAGAAATCAAATATAAGAAAGCTTCATAACTTTCTCCGTCAACGTTGACCCAACCTCCCAATATTTTATTTGATTTTTGAGTTGCCAGCAAACTGCTTTCATAAGCATAATGAAATGAGGCATCGTATTGATCTTTAACAAAGAATGCATTCTCTCCGAATATTTTATGTTTAATACAAATTTCTCCTATCGCAATATTTGGCAAAGTATACACAAATATGGATGGACTTGGGTAATACTGTTCTTGGTTCTCTATAGAGGATTGATGTTTACGATCTGTATCTAGGCTTGATGCATTATTAGAAAATACTATACCGCAATTACTTAAGTTTTCACTTGATTTTAAAACCATTTCTGCTGCTATAAATGCCAATTTACATAACTTATCCATTTTAAAATACTTAGGATAGCTTATATCAAATTGTGTATAAATGAGTTTTAAAAACTGATTAAGATTGAGGTTATCGTCTTGAGTTACCTCTAAACCATCAACAATTAAACTCGAATTTGCTATCCTGCAATAATGCTCTATGTATAAGTTGCCGCTCATTTATAACGTCTTTTTTAAAATAATAGCAGCATTACAGCCCCCAAAACCAGACGATGTTTTTAAAAAGCATTGTAAATCTTTAGCTACAGGTTCTTTAACCACATTAACAGCTTGCGTAACCCCTAAGCTATCAAATCCTTTAGATGGTAGTAGCGTATTATGCTTTAAACTTTCGATTCCGAGAATTGTCTCTAACAAACCTGCTGCACCCAAAGTATGTCCATAGTTTGCCTTTAAGCTATGCATTGGTGTATCTTCTAATCCCAATCTATTAAAGGCTATAGCTTCCATCTCATCATTATAAAGGGTTGCTGTACCGTGAGCAGCAATAAAATCTATTGACTTTTTGGGTATTTTAGCTTCTTGAAAAGCTGCATTAGCACTTAAGAAAAGTCCTTCCCCAGTTCTTGATGGCCCAGAAATATGATTGGCATCATTTCTCGAAGCTCCGCCCAATACATGAATTGGTAATTCTGCAGTTAATGGTTTATTTTTAGACAACCACATAGATGCTACAGCTTCTCCTAAATTAATTCCTTTACGGTTGATAGAATAAGGTTTACAAAGTTCATCACTTAACGCTTGAAATGATTGAAATCCCGACAATACAAATTTTGTTACTAAATCTCCTGCCACAATAACAACATCTTCATAAACATTTCTAGATATTAAGTCTTTGGCTATGGCAATTGCTAACGAGCCAGAAATACAAGCATTTGATAAAACAACCGGATCATTATCAAATTCAAAATACTTAGCAATTTGTTTGGCTAAAACCGACAAATAAGCTCTTTCTGGTTGGTGATAAAATCTTGATTGTTGATCGAGTACATCAATATTACCTTTAGTTGTGGCTACAATTAATAACGTTTTAGAAGTGATTTCTAATTGTTGGTTTACCCACATTTTTTTTAGAGAGAGTATCATTAATTTTTCCAAAAAAGTAAACTTCTCTGAAATACCATGTTCTTTAAAAATACTATCTAGCAATTCTCTATTAAAAGTGGCAGCTAGCGGTTGATTCAAACCTTCTATATCAATAGGCTTTACAGCCGTTTTTTGATCAACTACGGCGTTAAAATTGTCTAAAGACGTATATCCCAATGGTGAAATGATTTGATACCCACCTATGTAAACTTTATTCCTTACCACTATTTTAATAAACCAATTTTTCTTTTCCAAGCTTCAAAAAACGGTGGTAACCCAAGTACTAAATCTCCATTTTTATCCAGAAACACTTGTACCGTTCTGCCAACACAGGCCACTTGTCCTTGAGGGTTGTAAATTTTATAATTAAAAATCATCTTTGAGGCTGGGGTATCTTCAAATATCGTCTCAACTTTAGCAATATCACCATAACGTAATGGTAACTTATGACTACATGAAGATTCTACAATGGGTACGACATAACCATGTTGTTGCACTTCTAAATAAGAAATACCATGACTTCTACCAAAGGCTTCTCTCCCCTCTTCAAAATAGGAAATATAATTACCGTGCCAAACAATGCCTAACGGATCTGTTTCATTAAATCGAATTCTAACCTCTGCTACTTCTTTTATACTCATTTACAGTATATTTTTTTCTTTATCATAATAAATCGCAATCAATAAAAGTACCACAAAAAAGAGAGCTAACAGGAAGATTTCTGGCAAGATATCAACAAAATTAGCATCTCTTAAAATAATATCATAAAAGCCATTCAAAGCCCAATTCATGGGTGATACATTAGCAATGTACTGCAGTATTTTAGGCATAAAATATATGGGTACCCAAACCCCTCCTATGGCTGCTAAAATAACTACAGATGTTGCTCCAAATGGCGCTGATTGTTCTGTTGTTTTGGCTATGGTACCTAATAAAATTCCAAAACCAATAGCCGCCAATCCACTGAATAAGGCCACTACAAAAAGTAGAATATAATTACCATTAATCACTAATTTAGGTAATTCAAGGTATGGAAACAAGTACAAGCCCACTAATAGCATCAATAAAAATTGTAGCAAACAAACTGCTAAATATACTGCTACCTTTCCGCCAATGACAGTAGCATATGATACTGGACTAGTTCTCATACGTACATAAGTTCCTTGATTTTTCTCTTTTACAATATTGATAGACAATGGTATTACAATAAAAAATATAGCAAACAAAGCCCATGCAGGCACATTATGTTGTGCCGAATTTGGTTTAAGCATAACATTATCCTTATTGGGATTAACTTCCTTAAAATCTATGATTGATGTATCATTAAAGGTATCTGCATTTAGCTCAAATTCTTTTTCAAACTGCTCATAAATTGTTTGCGTCTCTATTCTAGAAACCATATTGTCTATTGCGCTTTTTACACCGTTTTTAAAAGCAATTTGAGTAGCTGGATCAAAAATTAATTTTATAGATCGAGTTAGTCCATCTTTAGACATTGCTGCAGAATCTACGTCTACACCCAATTCGTTTAAAACCTTATTAACATTCTGCTCTACTTTTGTTGTTAAAATAGATTGGGTACCTTCAGGAATCACAATAGCCAATTGGTATTTTCCTTTCAATACCAATTCATTAGCCAGAGCCTCGTCTATATCTTGATCTTTAAACTGCTCAACAATTTGAAAAGAACCATCTTTAACCAAATAATTTTTTATGCGATTACCAAATTCTTGGGTGTCTTGGTTTACCCACACAATTGGGATGTTTTTTAGAGCATCTTTCCTAAAGGTACTATCTTGAATTATAGTTACGGTAATAACTAACACTAATGGCATGATGAACAGTACCAACAATCCCCCAAAATCTCTAATGAGTAATAAGGATTCTTTTATAATAGATTGCCATAGTTTATGCATAATCTCTCAAACTAACTCCTGTTAAACTCAAATATACATCTTCTAACCTGTTTGCATTGTCTACAGAATTGATAAGGTTTATAGGCGCACCTTTAGCTATAATATTGCCTTTATCAATAATTGCTACCTGAGAACAAAATTGCTGAGCCTCAACCATATGATGTGATGTATAAACAATTGTAGTTCCCCTTTTATTTAATTTGGTAAGATAATCCATAATTACATTTTTAGATTGAACATCTACACCAACAGTGGGCTCATCTAAAAACAAAAGTTTAGGTTTATGAAGAATTCCTGCCATTAGATTCACTCTGCGTTTCATACCTCCAGAAAAGGATTGAATTTTCTTATCTGCAAATTTCAACAACCCTAATTCATCAAGTATTTGTTCTATAAGTTGTTGTAAATCGTTTCCCTTCAAATTATATATTGAACCAAAATAGGTAAGATTTTCTCGAGCAGTTAGTGTAGGATAAAGGGCATATTCTTGTGGCACTACACCAATTAGTTTCTGCAACTCTCTCTTGTTCTGCTTATACGTTAAACCTTCAATTTTTATTATTCCAGAGGTTGGCCGCATTAATCCACAAAGCATTGAGATAAGTGTTGTTTTTCCTGCACCATTAGGTCCTAACAAGCCAAAAACTTCTCCTTGAATTATCTCTAAATCTAAATTAGAAACTGCTTTAAAATCTGTATTCTTATATTTTTTAGTTAAATCTTTAACCGTTATCATCCCTATTTAAGCTACTGCCTTTTTCAACCTTTTATAAAATTTTTCTTCTTTATCTGCAATAACTTCCATCTGAAGCGCCACATCATGATATGCGTTCGTTTTTGCATTTCTATTTTTATAAATTCTAGAGGCATCCACTGCAAAATCTCTCCATAAATCACCAATCTCAGTAATTTCATTTGACAGTGATTTTAGCTCTGGTTTCTGAAGCACCTCTGCAGCTTCTTGTAAAAAGGCACCATAAATAAACCTAAATCCTCCTCCTCCTGTACCAATTTCTTCCTGCATGCGTACGATCTGTCCTAAGTAATGGTTGGCCACTTTAACACCCTTCTGCTTCGGCCATTTTCTTACCAATTTTGCGGTATACCTTATCCCTTTAACACCTACTATTGGTATAGGTGCCAGCATATCTTTACAAGTTTGTTTAATACCTTTTATTATAGCATCTTCTAAAACCAATTCTTTAGGGAATTCTATTGGATAATAAATATGACCTTTAGGTGCATAGACTCCTTTTGCAAACCTCACCTTATTTAAATCGCTAGTACTTAATTGAGTAACCTCTTCCATTACTGGATCACTAATTAAATAGTTGTCATTCTCTTTACCATAAACAATTAAATTATGAGCATTAAAATGAAATCTATACTCATCTGGAAAATAGGGTAAATTATATACTCCAACCTGTAACCCTACAGGATTATTTCTTTGAAGGTTTTCATCTAATCTTTGCTTTGCTTTATGCGGATCTTTAAATTTTTCTCTTTTAACTTTAACTCCTGTTCTCTTAGCAAACCTATTAAAAATTAAACCAGGCATCACGCGATAAGTGATGGCCGGGCCATGATTTACCTTTAAAAAAGGGATATAGCAAAACAACAATCCAGAACCAATACCAAATACCATAGGTTCACTAATATCGAAACCATTATAACGCATTAAATTAGCTACAACCCCATTTTCACAATGGGCCGTTTGCCTGTGCGTAAAATCAATTTTCATCTTTAATCTCTTTTAAATCTTCTATAGACACCTCAAAAATATTAGCATATTTTTGTAACGTTTTTGACGACAGCCTTTTAAACACTTTTGGTTTAAGATGTCTTTTCACTCTCCAGGTCCACAAACCAACATAACTCGCTAAAATAGCGACATCCATACGGTGTAACT
>JAUIJW010000058.1 GCA_030431085.1 Bacteroidia bacterium | reverse complement strand
CGGTACTAGAAGAGACTATAAAGGTGAAAGGTGAGGAAGATGTGGTTTTTCAAATTAAGGTGGGGCAACATGGGCCCGTAATGAATAATTTTATTGATGCTATATCTAACGAAGAACCTTTAGAAATGGAATGGGTTTATACGAAATATCCTAACCACATGCTTGACGTTTCGTATCAACTTTCTCATGCCACTTCACTTAAAACATTTAAAAAAGGAGTGGAGAAAATTCATGCCCCTGGTTTAAATGTGATGTATGGTGATGCTAAAAATAATATTGCTTGGTTCGCAGCGGCTAAACTATTGAATTATGAAAATGATTATGATTCTAAATTGATTATCAATAAAACTGAAAGTCCAACTCCACTGGGTTTCGAACACAATCCTCAAGCAATAAACCCGAGGTGGCAATATGTATATTCTGCAAATAACCAGCCAGAAAAAATTGATGGAAAATTCTATCCAGGCTATTATTTACCAGAGGATAGAGCCAAAAGAATTGTAGATTTATTGAAGGACAAAGACAGTATTACAGCGAAAGAAATGCAAAACATGATTACTGATGTTACCTCATCAGTCATACCTCAACTAACTAAAATTATTGTCGATAAAGTATCAAAATTGAAATTAACTAAGAATGAAGAATTAGCTTTAAATATATTAAAAGAATGGGATGGTAGTTATACGAAAAAGGCCATAGCACCTGTTATTTATAATAAATTTATTTACAGATTGTTTTTTAACACTTTTGCAGATGAAATGGGAGACGATTTATTTCATCAGTTTTTAAAAACACATGTGTATAAACGACAAATAGCTAAGCAGATTAAATCGTATAAGTCTATTTGGTGGGATGACATTTCTACCAAAACCATCAAGGAGAACAGAGACGAGATCTTTACCAAATCTTTAGATGAAGCTGTAGCGGAATTAGAAACCCAACTAGGTGATGATATAGATGATTGGACATGGGATAGAGTTACTACGGTTACTCATAAACATGCATTCGATAAGGTTGCCCTATTACGCCATATTTTTAATGTAGGCCCTTTTACTACTAATGGAGGTAATGAAGTACTTAATAATCATATTTTTCAAATAAATGGAAATGGCCACTACCAAGTCACTGCTGGTCCCTCAACTAGAAGAATTATTGATTTTAGTGATGTTGAGAATAGTGTGGGCATTTTACCTACAGGTCAATCTGGTAATGTTTTTAGTAAATTTTACAAAGACCAGGCGAGCGATTATCTAGAAGGTAAATTTGTAAAGCTAAAGATTAATAAAGATGAAATTATAACATCATCGACCCAACTTAATATAATTCCAAAAGAATAAATTAAGAGACTTATTTACTTTTTAGAGGGTAGAATTTTAGTAATTGTTCTCTAAGAAATTCAAGAAAATAGTGGGTATTAGGTTTAATATTTGAGTACAATGATATTTTTTAACCGTGGCTACAAGAGAATATTAGGGTTTTACTTTCTATAATGATGATAAAGTCAATTGAACAGATCAGACGATAAATAACGATCACCTCTATCACAGATAATAGATACAATGGTGCCTTCTTTTAGCTGCTTAGCTAATTTAATGGCTGCTGCTGCAGCACCGCCACTACTCATACCCGCAAAAATACCTTCTTGTTTAGCCAATTGCTGGGTAGTTTTACGAGCTTCTTCTTCAGAAACCTCAATAACTTGATCAACTTTAGAAGCATCGAAAATTTTAGGTAAGTAAGCTTTAGGCCATTTACGTATCCCTGGAATTTTAGCATCATCTGTAGGTTGAACGCCCACAATTTCAATTTTAGAGTTCTGCTCTTTTAAATATGTAGAAGTACCCATAATAGTACCTGTAGTTCCCATGGCAGATACAAAGTGAGTGATTTTTCCCTTTGTGTCTTTCCAAATTTCAGGACCTGTAGTTTTGTAATGGGCTTTCCAATTATCATGATTTGCAAATTGATTCAGCATGGTATAGCCCTCTTCAACTACTTTTTTATCGGCATAATCACGAGATCCTTCGATACCATTTTCTGCTTTAGTCAAGGTCACTTTAGCACCATAGGCACGCATAGTTTGCACCCGTTCTTTGGTTGAATTTTCGGGCATTACAAGTTCAATGGTTAGCCCAAATAACTGAGCTATCATAGCCAAAGCAATTCCGGTATTACCACTGGTGGCTTCAATAAGTTTAGAGTTTTTATCAATCTCCTCACGATCTAAGGCCGAAGCAATCATATTTAAAGCGGCTCTATCTTTAACGCTACCACCAGGATTTTGGCCTTCGAGTTTAAAGTATAAAGATACATTAGGATTTGATAGTAAATTTTGAGCCTTTATTAAGGGAGTGTTACCAATGAAATGGAGTATGGAGTCTGTGCGATTCAAGATTATTTTAAAATTGGTTTGGTTTTTAATTTGGTTTCGAATGTATGATATACGATACTATTTGCAGGAACAGATTCTGTTAGCCATACATTACCGCCCACCGTACAATTTTCTCCTATAACGGTGTTTCCTCCTAGAATGGTGGCATTAGCATAGATACAAACATTATGCTCCACCGTAGGGTGTCGTTTTACATTTTTCATGTCTTTAGATACCTGTAAGGCACCTAGAGTTACACCTTGATAGATTTTTACATTGTTTTTAATTAATGTAGTCTCACCAATAACAATACCAGTTCCATGGTCTATAAAAAATGAAGAGCCAATGGTTGCACCCGGATGTATATCAACGCCGGTTAGTCGATGGGCATATTCACTCATTAACCTAGGTACTAAAGGAGTTTGATGTTTATAAAGGGCATTACTTAATCGGTAAACTGCAATAACAAAAAAACCAGGATAAGCGAGGTAAACCTCTTCAACACTATTAGATGCTGGGTCATTATCGTAAATACATTGGGCGTCTAAATTGAGTAGATGTAACAATTCTGGTAGTTCTTCAATGAATTTTTGCCAAATTTTTGTACATGGGAACTTTTGATGATTACAAGCGATATTAGTAATTTCTTCAAAGGTTTGTTCTAATTGATCCATGCTTTGGTCTATAGCCACATTGGCATCAAATAACATATAAAAAAGGTCATCTGTAAACTTTTCTACTTTATCTTTAAGTTCAAAGTTTAATTGATGATTAATTTTGTGTGATTTAATCTGATGTATAATATTTTGTTTTGTCATGATATGCTGTTTTATAAGATATAGGTGGAATGTATGATGGAAGTGTTTTAGATGTAACAACAGCTAAAATCTATAAAACAACAAATGGTATTATTTTCTATCATGGTTTTCTTTGTCAATAAAGAGCACAATTAAAACATGGTAAATTTAATTAAAAATACACTAATTTAGTAGGGAATAGTTTTAATATTTTCTTAAAACTCACCAAGCTTTATAAACTTTGTCGAAAGGGATTCTAAACCTTTCACCGTAAATACCTTCTGGTAATCTAATACCACATGAGATAACCATATTAATTTCAGACTGATAGGGTAAGTTTAGCATTTTCTTAATTCGTAAGGTGTCAATCCCTTCCATAGGGCAGGTGTCATAGCCTTCATCGGCCATTGCTAACATAAATGTTTGTGCTGCTAGAGCAGCGCTTTTGTGAGCTACAATTCTCATATCGCTATGACGGGCTTGGCGATAAATTGGTCTAAATAACCCGATGCACCAAAATGTGATATACTTTATATAACCGAAAAGACCTAAAAAATCAAAATAGGTAAATGGAATTATCTTGTTATAATAGTTAAAAGCAAATTTTTCTCGACTATTATAGTTTTTAATAGGTTTGTTAAACAGGTTTTTTAAGTAGTTTAGGTGAGTTTTTTGTCTTTCTTTCCATAAATCTTTTCTTACAACTACAACTAACATTTGTTGGGCAGTGGCTGCTGCACTTTGGTTAAAACAATTTTTAGCAGATTTGGGTGGACTACATGATGAAATTCCCACAACTGCATATTGCTACTATTAGGAGCTAAAGTGGCTTTTTTTACACAGTCTTTAACAATGTTTTGATTGATTGGTTTTTGAGGATCATATTTGCGGGTAGACCTTCTATAATTTAAAATGTCATTAAATGATTTTTGATTCATAGGTTTAGCTAAAATATTTAAATAACTGTTTTACTTGCTTCAATTTTCCTGTATAGGGTGCATATCTTGTAGGGATATCAAGCCAATTAAATCGCCTAGTTACTCCTTTTTGATGACTAAAGGTGAGGTACGAATTTTTACCATGATAACCTCCAATACCACTATGGCCAACACCTCCAAAAGGTAAACGATGGTTGGCGAAGTGAACTAAGGTGTCATTTATTACACCTCCTCCAAAAGAGTAATTTTTAATAAACTCACGTGCTGTTTTTATATTGTTTGAAAAGACATAAAATGACAATGGTTTTTCAAAATGAAGTAATACCTTATTGATATCATTCAAATTTTTAAAGGTAATGATAGGTAATATAGGGCCAAAAATTTCATCTTGCATTACCTCACTATTTAAGGGTGGATTCTCTAATACTGTTGGGGCGATGTAAAGGGTCTCTGGATTGACATGCCCTCCTATGATTATTTTTTGATTTGCAATCATTTTAGATAATCTGTCAAAATTTTTCTGATTAATAATTCTAGGGAAATCTTCTGATTCTTCTGGGTTTTCACCATAAGCTTTGTTAATTTGCACTTTTAATTGTTGGGTAAACTCCTCTAATTTTGTGTAATGGATAAGAATATAATCTGGGGCTATACAGGTTTGCCCACCATTTAAAAATTTACCCCAGACTAATCGTTTTGCCCCTAATGGTATATTGGCAGATTCATCAATTATACAAGGGCTTTTACCACCAAGTTCTAACGTTACTGGCGTCAAGTACTGGGCAGCGGCTTGATAAATTATCTTACCAACAGGCACACTACCTGTAAAGAAAATATAATCCCACCTCTTAGCAAGTAATTCTTGTGCCTTTTCAATGCCACCTTCTACTACGGTAACATGATTGGCACTAAAAACGTTATCTATAATTATTTTAATAATGGCAGATGTATTTGGTGTGAGTTCAGAAGGTTTTAAAACAACTGTATTACCAGCTGCAATAGCACCAATTAACGGAGAAAAGGCCAGTTGAAAAGGGTAGTTCCAAGGTGAGATAATTAAAACAGAACCGTAAGGGTCATTATAAATTCTACTCCATGAAGGAAAGTTTAATAAACTTGGCATCACTACTTTAGGTTTCGACCAAGAATCTAGTTTTTTAATAAATAGATTAATTTCGGTAATTACAATGCCAATTTCTGTGGCGTAACTCTCAAAATAAGATTTTTTAAAATCTTGGTGGATAGCCTTTAAAATGGCTTCCTCTTGATGAAGTATTTCTTGTTTGAGCTTTTTTAACAGTGCCTTTTTTAGTGAGATGTCTTTGGTAGCCCCTGTATTAAAGTATAATTTTTGTTGTTCTATTAAAGCGGTGAAGTTCATAAAAAAATAACTTGTAAAATTTGTTCTAATTTACAAGTTATTTACTCTTTACAAGTATTTATGTCTTAAATAAAAATTAGATTATTGTAGATTGACCAAGATTGATATTTTCAATATGATATAAAATATTTTTTTTATCAATAATATAATCAGCAATAAAATCGCCTACATCAGAGGTACGCGCAAAGTTTTTAGTGGCATTGATATCTGGTGTGGTAATGTTAAACTCTATAGATTTGTCTACGGCTGTTTTAATTGCATCTGCCTCCTTATACAATTCAAAATGCTCTAATAGCATAGCGGCAGATAAAATTGCTGCCAACGGATTGGCGGTATTCTTACCCTTAGCATCTGGAAATGAACCATGAATAGGTTCAAATAACACAGATGTATCACCCATAGAAGCAGAAGCCTGTAAACCAATAGATCCAGAAATAACACTAGCCTCATCAGATAAAATATCCCCAAACATATTTTCAGTTAGAATTACATCAAATTGCCTCGGGTTTACAATCATCTGCATAGCGGCATTATCAACATAAAGAAAGTTTAAATCTACCTCGGGATATTGTTGAGCTATATCTTGTACTCTTCTTCTCCAAAGTCTTGAAGTTTCTAGAACATTGGCCTTGTCAACCAATGTTAATTTTTTTCGTCTAGATTTGGCTGCTTTAAATGCTAGATGGGCAATACGATCAACTTCAAAGTCATTGTATACACAATTGTCTGAAGCACTTTTACCATCATCACTAGTTCTTTTTTCGCCAAAATAAATACCTCCTGTAAGTTCTCTAAAAATGATAAAATCGGTATTTCTAATAATTTTTTCTTTTATTGGAGACTTATGAATTAACGACTCAAACGTTATTAGAGGCCTGATATTTGCAAATAATCCTAAACTTTTTCTTAGCTTTAATAAGCCTTGTTCGGGTCTTATTTTGGCATCGGGGTTTTGGTCAAACTCAGGATCACCTATGGCGCCAAAAAGTACGGCATTGGCATCGTTACAAATGTCTAGTGTATCTTGAGGCAAAGGATCGCCTTTAATTTTAATTGCTGCTGCGCCTACCAGAGCATTGGTAAATTCAAACTCATGTTTAAACTTTTTTGCAATGGCTTTAAGCACTTGAACGGCTTGGGCAGTTATCTCTGGACCTATTCCATCTCCTCCTAAAACGGCAATTTTTAACTTCATTGGTGTTAAGCTTCAATCTTTGACTTAAAGATATTACATTTTTTTATGATTTGGTGTATATCTACATCTTCAATTTCTTTTTTATCATCAGCATAGTTCAGAAATTCAGGATAAACTGTATCTAACTCAATTTTGGTTAACTCATAACCTAAATTTTTTGCTCTATAAGCCAAGGCTGCTCGACCACTTCTCGCTGTTAAAACAATAGAAGATTCTGTAACACCAACGTCGGCTGGATCCATTATTTCATAAGTTTCTCTATTCTTAATAACACCATCTTGGTGAATACCAGAGCTATGTGCAAAAGCATTTTCTCCAATAACTGCTTTATTGGGTTGTACATTAATACCCATATGATGTTGTACCATTTGACTGGTTTCGTAGAGCATAGGGGTATTAATATTAGTGTCTAAGTTTAAGTAGGGATGTTGTTTTAAAATCATTACCACTTCTTCTAATGCTGTATTTCCGGCACGTTCGCCAATACCGTTAATTGTGCACTCAATTTGGCGGGCTCCATTTTGTACGCCAGCAATAGAATTTGCTGTAGCCAAACCTAAATCGTTATGGCAGTGACAGGATAAGATAACATTATCTATGCCTTTCACATTTTCTTTTAAATACTTTATTTTGGCACCATACTCTTCAGGTAAACAATAGCCTGTAGTATCGGGTATGTTTAAAACTGTAGCGCCAGATTTTATCACCTCTTCGCAAACTTTAGCAAGAAATTCATTGTCTGTTCTACCAGCATCTTCTGCATAGAATTCAATATCTTCAACAAAAGATTTTGCATATTTTACAGCGTCTTTAGCACGCTCAATAATTTTTTCTGGAGTTGAATTAAATTTAAATTTAATATGTGATTCTGAAGTACCTATACCAGTGTGAATTCTAGGAATTTTAGCATATTTTAAGGCAGCAGCAGCAGCATCGATATCTTTTTTGTTGGCTCTAGTAAGTCCACAAACTGTTGCATTTTTCACCAATTTTGATATTTCAACAACAGAGTTGAAATCACCTGGGCTTGAGATAGGAAATCCAGCCTCAATAACATCAACACCCAGTAAATCTAGCTGTTTAGCAATAACCAATTTTTGATCTGTATTTAACTTGCAACCAGGTACTTGTTCTCCATCTCTTAAGGTGGTGTCGAATATTTGGACTCGATTTTTACTCATTATTAAAATATTTTTATCACTTTTGAATACTCAAAACTAATTCGAATGCATTAGTTATATAGGGTGCTTTTAAAATTCTTTACTATACTCAAATTATTTTAAAGCAGCATAATAAACACATATTCAGAAAGTTAATTAGGTTTTATTACGATGTCTATGGAGAAAAATGACATGCTTTTTTCTTTGGTAAAATCACTGTCTAAATCCGAAAAAAGACAATTTAAATTGTATGCGGGTCGATTAGGTGGAAATTCTGAAAAGAATTTCATGACCCTTTTTACGGTTTTAGATAAGATGGATGTTTTTGACGAAAAAACGATATTACAGAAAACAAAAATAAAAAAACAACAACTTTCTAACTCAAAAGCACATCTGTACAGACAAATTTTAGTCAGTCTAAGGCTTAACCCTATTCATCAAAATAATAAAACGCAAATTCGAGAAATGCTTGATTTTGCTACAATTCTTTATAATAAGGGGCTTCATAAGCAAAGTTTAAAACTTTTAGAAAAAGCTAAGTCTACTGCTTTGGCTAATGAAGAAAATAATTTGGCTTATGAAATTGTAGAGCTTGAAAAAACTATAGAATCGCAGTATATTACAAGAAGCTTAAATACACGCGCAGATGATTTGGTGGTTCAAGCTAAAGACTTAAGTAACAGAACCGTAATAATGAGTAGGTTGTCTAATTTATCTTTGCAGTTATATAGCTTGTTGCTCAAAAATGGTTACGTAAAAACCAACGAGGATTTTATTAAAGTCCAACAGTTTTTTGCAGATAATTTACCAGAGTATAATTATGAATTACTGGGTATTAAAGAAAAACTTTTTTTATATAAAGCCTATTTATGGTATAGCTTTATTACACAAGACTTTTTGTCGTGTTATAAGTATTCTAAGAAATGGGTAGACTTGTTTTTGCATAATCCTTTTATGAAAAAAACTAACCCGGTTTTTTATCTAAAAGGAATGAATTATTTATTAGAGTCTCTTTATTTTATTCAACACTTAAGTAAATTTGACACGGCTTTAAATTTTTTAGAAAGCGAAATAGAAGAGCAGCAATTTTTATTCAATGATAATACAGAATCGCTTGCTTTTATTTATCTATACTCACATAAATTAAACCTGTTCTTTTTGAAAAAGGTGTGGCATTTTTACCCGAACTTTTAGAAAAACTTGAGGTGTATTCTAGTAAAATTGATGCGCATCACACCATGGTGTTTTATTATAAAATTGCCAGCATGTATTTTGGAGCAGCACATTACAAAGAATGCATTTATTATTTGGATAAAATTATTAAAAATAAATCGCTTAAAATGCGCGAAGATTTACTTTGCTTTACGCGAATATTAAACTTAGTAGCGCACTACGAAGCAGGGTTAGATCAAAATTTAGATGTACTGATTGTATCAACCTATAAGTTTTTAATTAAGATGAATGAACTGCAAGAAGTTCAGAAAAAGTTCATTACTTTCCTTAAGAATCTTACAAATATTTACCCGCATGAAATAAAAAAAGCATTTAAACAGCTACATACAGAGCTTCTAGAATACGAAAATCACCCCTATGAGAAAAGGTTATTCATGTATTTAGATATTATTTCATGGCTTGAAAGCAATATTGAAAATAAACCGGTGGCCTTAATAATTAAAGAAAAAGCGATAAAAAATTACAGATAATTTTTATAGATTTGTTGTGAAGTTTGTGAGATGAAAAAAAATTACACCCATATTGTTAACATTATTCTTATTATTTGGTTTACTGAATAAGAAGGGATGTGTTATAAATATATTTTTGATATAAGCCTCCCTTTTGGGAGGCTTTTTTTTGTTTTAAACTTTGTAAATATGGAGAAGTAAGGTGTTGTAATACAGTTATTAACGATGTATCTGTAAGCACTGAATGTTGTAAAAAAAAATAGAATTTAGAATTAGGTAGTATCGACTATCCTAATTTTGAGAAATAGTTTAATAATTAACGGATTAATTAGAGAGTTTCAAATATAAATGAAAGAATTAAACAAATATAGCAAACAACTTACACAAGATGCCACGCAACCAGCAGCACAGGCCATGTTATATGCAGTTGGGCTGAATGATGAAGATATGAAAAAGCCTCAGATCGGTATTGCAAGTACGGGATATGATGGCAATCCTTGTAATATGCATTTAAATGGTTTGGCGGCTAATATAAAATCTGAAGTAAATCAATTAAGTCAAGTAGGGCTTGTTTTTAATACAATTGGAGTGAGTGATGGTATTTCTATGGGCACACCAGGAATGAGATATTCTTTACCCTCAAGAGATATTATTGCAGATTCAATGGAAACCGTTGTGAATGCCCAAAGTTATGATGCATTAATACCCGTGGTTGGTTGCGATAAAAATATGCCAGGAGCCATTATGGCAATGTTAAGACTTAATCGGCCATCATTAATGGTTTATGGAGGTACAATTGCTTCTGGTAACTACAACGGAAAAAAATTAAATATAGTTTCGGCATTTGAAGCCTTAGGTCAGAAAATTGCTGGGGCCATTACAGATCAAGAATATAAAGAAATAATCAAATCTGCTATACCCGGGGCCGGAGCCTGTGGAGGTATGTATACAGCAAATACCATGGCTTCATCTATTGAGGCCCTAGGTTTGGCATTGCCGTATAATTCATCTATTCCAGCAGAAAATCCTTATAAAGAAAACGAAAGCGAAAGAATAGCTAAAGCCATCAAAAATCTTTTAGAATTAGATTTAAAGCCATTAGATATAATTTCAAAAAAATCATTAGAAAATGCGATTGCAGTGGTAAATGCCTTAGGCGGTTCTACCAATGCAGTGTTGCATTATTTGGCTATTGCGCATGCAGCTGGTATTGAGTTTACATTAGAAGATTTTCAAAAGGTAAGTGATAGAACGCCGCTTATTGCAGATTTAAAACCAAGCGGCGAGTATTTAATGGAAGATGTACATGGTATTGGTGGTACTCCTGCTGTGATGAAGTATTTATTAGATAATGGGTATTTGCATGGAGATTGTATGACGGTGACAGGTAAAACTTTAGCAGAAAACTTAGAGGGAGTTACACCATTAAAATTTGAAGATGACCAAGCAGTCATTTTCCCCAAAGAAAAAGCATTAAAATCATCTGGAAATATACAGATCCTTTTTGGGAATTTAGCGACCGAAGGTGCTGTGGCTAAAATTAGCGGTAAAGAAGGCGATTTGTTCGAAGGTAAGGCTGTGGTTTTTGATAGTGAACAAGAAGCAAATGAAGGTATTGGAGCCGGTAAAGTATCTCAAGGAGATGTGGTCGTCATTAGGTATGTAGGGCCAAGAGGAGGGCCTGGAATGCCAGAAATGTTAAAACCTACCTCAATGATTATGGGAGCAGGATTAGGTAAAACAGTTGCTCTTATTACAGATGGGCGATTTTCTGGTGGTACCCATGGTTTTGTGGTTGGTCACATTACACCAGAAGCACAAACAGGTGGGAATTTAGCCTTAATTGAGGATGGAGATTTAATTTCTATTAATGCGCAAGAAAACACAATAAACGTGAGAATATCTGACGAAGAATTAGCTCAAAGAAGAAGTATGTGGGTAGCCCCTGTGCTAAAACATAAAA
>JAUIJW010000057.1 GCA_030431085.1 Bacteroidia bacterium | reverse complement strand
AAAACTAATATCAAGGATCCATATACCAAGGCAGAGCCAGGATCTGGTTGTAATGTAATTAAAATAGCGGGTAATAGTAGTATGCCAAATGATTTTAATTGATTCTCTCCTTTCCTTAAATCCTGCTTCAGTTCATTTAGAAAATTTGCGATGGCTAAAGCGGTTGCTGTTTTGGCAAACTCGGCAGGTTGCAATCCAAAGGAGCCAAAACTATACCAAGATGTGGCACCGTTAATGTTTTTTCCGAAAACAAAAAGACCGATAAGTGATAAAATGGAAATTAAATAAAATATACCCGAAAAACTCTCGTAAAACTTTTTATCTATAGCTAATACAATCACTATAAGTACAACGCTAAGTAATATCCAAATTAATTGTTTACCATATTTTGAGCTAAAATCAAATGATTGATTTGCAGTTTCTGTATAGGTAGCAGCATAAATGGTAATCCACCCTAAAAATATAAAGGCCAAGTAGTATAGTACAAGTATCCAATCAACCCCTTTAAATATGTTATTCTTCCTTTTCCGCAACGTAAGTTTCTATTTCTAATTGTTTGGCATATTCTTCTTCTAAGCTACCATTAAGCATACGCTCTTCTAGAGCTTTCCTTTCTATAGTGCCTTTAATGTACTTTTCTATCATTAAACTGGCTATTGGTGCAGCCCATCTTGATCCCCAATACCCATTTTCAACAAAAACAGCAATAGCAATTTTTGGGTTTTTCCTTGGGGCAAAGGCAATAAAAGTAGAGTGATCTGTAAATTGAATACGTTTTCCATTAACTCTAGTAAAGTTTTCTGCAGTTCCGGTTTTACCGCAAATTTCGATATCCTTTATTTTAGACATACGAGCCGTACCTTTTTCAAATACGGCTAACATACCATCGATTACGGGTTCAAAATTTTCGGCATCAATGGTGGTATATTTTGGCTTGGTATATTTTTCATTTTTGATGATACTGTCCCCTATTTTTTTAATGATGTGAGGTGTGTAGTAAAAGCCTCTATTTGCAATGGCTGCAGTCATATTGGCTAATTGGATAGGGGTGGTAAGTACTTCACCTTGACCAATAGCATTAGAAATGGTTGTTATGGCTTTCCACCTTCCGTTGGGATAGGCCCTGTTGTAATAGGCCGCATTGGGAATTAAACCTTTTTGTCCTGAAGGTAAATCATACCCTAAGTAATTTCCTAAACCAAAACTTTTAACATGATTACTCCAAGCTTCCATACCTTCAGAAGGGGTACTATATTTTTCAATAGTTCTTCTATATACATTGGCAAAATAGGCATTGCAAGATCTATAGATACCCGTATTTAGACTTATTGGTGCTCCCACAATTTTACAATGACAAGCCATAAAGGCACCTCTACCATAGCGATAACCATGATAGCAATAGAAGGCTGTTTTTTCTGTAATAACATCTTCCTGTAGGCCAACTAAGGCATTGATCAACTTAAAAGGAGAGCCAGGCGGATATTGCGCTTGGAGGCTTCGATCTAACATGGGTTTTCTAATGGTGTCACCAAATAACATTACGGAGTTTTTAGATCTTTTCCTACCCACCATCATGTTAGGGTTATAACTTGGGGTGGTCACTAAAGTTAATATTTCTCCAGTGCTTGGCTCAATTGCTACGATACCACCTCTTTTATGGCTCATCAATTTTTCAGTATACATCTGTAATTCTGCATCAAGCGTAAGTCTAATATCTTTTCCTGGTTCAGATAAGGTATCAAAAACACCATTTTTATAAGCACCAATTTCTTTATTAAACCTGTTTTTTTGAATGAACTTAACCCCCTTTTTGCCTCTAAGGTCGTTTTCATACTGTTTTTCTACGCCCATAAAACCAACCAACTCACCCATTTGGTAATAGCTGTTTTGACGTAAAGTATTTTCATTAACCTCACTAATGTAGCCTAAAACATTAGAAGAGGTACTATTAGGGTAATATCTTAAATATCTTTTTTGAATGTAGAAGCCTTTATATTTATACATTTTTTCTTGTAAGAAAGCATAATCATCTTTAGAGAGTTGTGCCAGAAATATAGAAGGTATTCTAGGAGAATAGCGTTTGGCTCGATGAAATGATTTTAAAAAATCTTCTTTGGTAATTTTTAGTAAACTACAAAACTCTAAAGTATCTAACGGCTCAACATCACGGGGAATTACCATGACATCATATGAGCTTTGATTGGCTACTAGTAATTTACCATGTCGATCATAAATATAACCCCTGTCTGGATAATCATATTTAGCAGTAACTGCAGAGTTGTTTAATGGGTTTTGCTTGTATTTGTCATTAATAACTTGTAGATAAAATAATCTTGAAATAAAGACTAATCCTACTGTTAGTATTAAGAAATATAAAAGCGAATTTCTGGGCATTGGTTAAGGTTATTTTTTAACAACAAAAATAAAACTTATTAAAACCAAAATTATGGTAAAAATACTGGTTAAAAAGGTTTTTAACATAATTATGGCTAAATTATCCCATTTAAAATACTCTAAACCAAATACGATAAAATGATGTAAAAAAGTTAGCAAGGCTATAAACGACATAAATTTCAAGAACGGTAGTTTTCTTAATGAAATGGCATTGAAATCAATTTCTTTTTTACCAAGAACACTTTTTAAAACCGGAATTCTTACAAAAGCAATAAAAAGAGTTGCGGCTGCATTAACCCCCCCGGTATTGCTAAACATATCAATACATAAGCCTAAAATAAATGCCAAAATCAGCAGTGTAGAATCTAGTTTTTTAATAGGGTAAAGAAAGATGAATAGAATGTATAAAAATGGGTTAATATAACCTAAAAAGTTAATATTGTTTAGTATTACAATTTGCAGCAATACCAAGCCAGTGAAAAGCAAAAAAGTATTTATATGATCTCTATTCATTGACTGTACGTTCTTCTAAACTTTTTATTTCAGCTTTGTCAAAATTGGTAATTACCTCAACATACCCCACCGAGCTCATATCATTAAATAAGCTAATATCTATAAACTCATATTTGTTGTTAACGGTATTAAACGCTTTAACGGTACCTACAGGAATGCCTTCTGGAAAAATAGTTGATTTTCCGCCTGTAATAATAGTGTCGCCAACGGCGATATTGGCTTGAATTGGTAAATCAATTAATTGAACTGTATTAGAATCATTATTATTCCAAAATAAACTACCAAAATGATCACTTTTTTTAAGTTTAACATTAATTCTTGAATTAACATTTAATATAGATAATACGGTTGTATACCTACTCGATACATTTTTGGTAATACCTATAATGCCTAGGCTGTTGATAACCCCTAAATCTGGTTTAATACCGTCTTTAGAACCCTTGTTAATGGTAAGGTAATTGTTGTTTTTTCTGTAGTCGTTATTAATAACCTTGGCAGGTGTAAACCTATACTTTTGATAATATAACACCGTATCTATTTTTAAAGAATCTTTAATTAACCCTTCTCTTAGCTGTAGGTTTAATAGATTTTGAAGCCTTACATTTTCTTCAGATAATCTTTTGTTTTCATCTTTCAGCAATAAGAATTCTTTAAAATTGTTAATCTTGTTATAAATACCTCCAGTAATGAAATTAGAAGAATTAATAAACTTGCTTTTATGATAAGAATGACTTTCTATTGTAAATAAAATGGCAAAACCCTCTAGCAACAAAAAAAGTAGCACATATTTATTCTTATAAAGAAAAGAAATAATTTGTTGCATAGTAATTAGGTGAGATTATTTCATCAACACACTTTTGTATTTTTCAATATCTTTTAGGGCTGTACCAGTTCCTCTAACAACAGCTCTTAAAGGGTCTTCTGCTACGTATACAGGTAAATCTGTTTTTCTAGATAACCGTTTATCTAACCCTCTAAGCATAGAACCTCCACCGGCCAAATAGATACCTGTATTGTAAATATCGGCAGCTAATTCGGGGGGTGTTTGCGATAAAGTTTCCATAACCGCATCTTCAATTCTTAAAATTGATTTTTCAAGCGCTTTGGCAATTTCACGGTAAGAAATTTCAATCTGCTTTGGCTTACCACTTAACAAGTCTCTTCCTTGAATTAATAAGTCTTCTGGTGGATTTTCTAAATTTTCATTAGCAGAGCCTATTTGTTTTTTTATTTTTTCTGCCGTAGAGTCACCCACATATAAATTATGCTGGGTACGCATGTACATGGCTATATCATTGGTAAATACATCACCCGCCACTTTTACAGATTTGTCGCAAACAATTCCGCTTAAAGCAATTACTGCTATTTCTGTAGTTCCACCACCTATATCGATAATCATATTACCTTTAGGTTGCATAATATCAATACCAATACCAATGGCAGCAGCCATAGGTTCATAGATAAGATAGATTTCTTTAGCATTCATTTGTTCTGCAGAATCTCGAACCGCACGTTTTTCTACCTCGGTTATACCGGATGGAATACAAATCACCATACGTAATGATGGTCTAAAAAAACGTTTTTTAATTGTAGGAATTTCTTTTATAAACTCCCTAATCATATGTTCGGACGCTTCAAAATCTGCGATGACACCATCTTTTAAAGGTCTGATGGTTTTAATGTTTTCATGGGTTTTACCTTGCATCAAATTGGCTTTATGGCCGATGGCAATAATTTTTTTAGAAGTTCGATCCATCGCTACAATAGACGGACTATCTACAACCACTTTTCCTTTATGAATGATCAAAGTATTGGCAGTACCTAAATCGATAGCCACCTCCTCAGTCATAAAATCAAAAAAACCCATAAACTTTAAAATTGTTAATTGTTAATACTGTGAATTGGACAAATGTAATAAATTTCCAATTCAAAATGCAATGGTTTACAAATAGTTTAAACGCTTTGAAAACCATAAAATTGCATGATTTTTTAATATTAATTTGAGGGAATTTTTATGCTAAATTTTTTAGTGCTTAAAATGTCTTGTGCCCGTAAATACCATCGCCACATTATTTTGGTTACAGTAATCAATCGATAATTGATCTTTTATAGAACCGCCTGGCTGAATTACTGCAGAAATCCCAGCTTTATGAGCAATTTCTACACAGTCTGGAAACGGAAAAAATGCATCACTTGCCATCACCGCACCGTTTAAGTCAAAATTAAAAGATTGTGCCTTGTGAATAGCTTGGTTTAAAGCATCTACACGACTTGTTTGGCCTGTGCCACTAGCACATAGCTGCTTGTTTTTAACCAATACAATTGTATTTGATTTGGTATGCTTGCAAATTTTAGAGGCAAATAGTAAATCTTCAATTTCTTGATTGGTTGGAGCTTTGTCTGTGGCCTGATTAATGTGGGTTACATCATCTGTGACATTGTCTTTGTCTTGAACTAGAACTCCATTTAAACAAGTTCTAATATTGGTTTGTGGTAACTCTACATCATTTAAGACTAATAAAATTCTGTTCTTTTTTCCTTTTAAAATAGTTAAAGCCTCATCAGAAAAACTAGGAGCGATAACAACTTCGCAGAATAATTGATGAATTTCTGTTGCAGTATCTCGATCAATCTCTCTATTGCAGATTAAAATACCCCCAAATGCAGACACCGGATCTCCAGCTAAAGCATCAACATAGGCTTGATGTAAAGTAGGTCTTGTAGCAAAACCACAAGCATTATTATGTTTTAAAATAGCAAAAGTAGGTGCATCATTTTTAAATTCTCCAATTAAATTAACCGCGGCGTCAACGTCTAAAAGGTTGTTGTAACTCAACTCTTTACCATGAAGCTTTGTAAACATTTCGTCAAAATTTCCAAAAAAGAAACCTCGTTGATGTGGGTTTTCTCCATAGCGCAAAACTTTACCATTGGTCTCACTAATTTTTAAAGCAGCTTCTTTGTGGTCTTTGTTAAAATAGTTGAAAATGGCAGTGTCGTAATGAGAGGATATATTAAAAGCTTTGCCGGCAAATCTTTGCCTGTCTTCTAAGCTTAATTTACCTTCATTTTCATTTAACAATTCCAAAAATTCTTGGTATTGATCCATAGAAGATACGCAAATAACATCTCTAAAGTTTTTTGCTGCTGCGCGAATTAGGGAGATCCCCCCGATATCAATTTTTTCAATAATATCTTGTTCGCCAGCCCCACTAGCTACTGTTTTTTCAAATGGATATAAATCAACAATAACAATGTCTATTTCTGGAATTGTGTACTGCTCTAATTGAGCAACATCACCATCATGATCTCTACGACTTAAAATACCACCAAAAACTTTTGGGTGTAATGTTTTTACTCTACCTCCTAATATCGATGGGTACGAAGTTAAATCTTCAACAGGAATCACTTCTATATTTAAATCAGTAATAAATTTTTCGGTACCACCAGTAGAATAAATGGTTACTCCTAATTCATTTAATTTTTTCACAATAGGCTCTAAACCATCTTTATGAAATACTGAAATTAATGCCGATTTTACTTTTTTACTTGTACTCATGATTGCGCTTTAAAAATAATTGGCAAAAGTACTAAAAACACGGACTCGTTACAATAAATTATATGATAATATTATGCAAAAAATATGCGGTTAAGTAAAAATAGTTTGAATAATGAATATTACTGAAGAGAGAATATACTCTATGCCTATGGCGATAATGATAAATCCGATAATTCGAGATAAAGCATTAATACCAGAAGCCCCTAGATATTTTACAATATAATGAGCACTATTTAAAATAAGGAAAATAACTACACAAACGGCAACTAACACACCAATTAAAATTAGTTTTTCTGTGGTGTGATTATATTCTTGATGGTAGGAGATTAAGAGTGAAATCGTTCCAGGGCCTGCCAACATGGGAATAGCAAGAGGCGTTAGGGCAATATCAGATCTGTTATGAGCATCGTTTTTAACCTTCTTCTTAATGCCCTTGTGTTCGGTAAAATTGCCTGTAAGTAGGGCAAAACCAGAAGAAATAATTATCAATCCGCCGGCAATTTTTAGTGATGAGATGCTAATACCAAAAAAATGAAGAATATAGCTGCCCACAAAATATGAAATAACAAGAATGATGAAGATGTTAATGGCGGTCCACTTTGCAGTTCTTTTTATTTCTATTGTATTACTGTCTTTAGTTAAGCTAACAAAGATAGGTACCGACCCTAGCGGATTCATAACAGAGAATAATGCAGCAAAAAATAGGAAGAATAGTGTCATCTTTTTTTTGCCAAATGTAGCGGGTAAATGAATAGTTGAAGTTAAAAAATAATTAAGGAAGTTTTAATAAAAGTAAGTGTTTTTACCCTTCTATTGGTGCTGCTTTAAATTTAGGTTAGTTTTTAATTTAAGGGTAAGTCTAGTTTAGCTACTTCTTTACAAACATATTCTAATAGGGCTTCATCTTGAGAGGTAAACGGTGCCTTTTGGTGAGAGTCAATATCGATCTGACCAACATTTTTGTTGTTTTGAAATATAGGAACTACAATCTCTGATTTTACATCAATACCACATGAAATGTAGTTGTCCTGTTCAGTTACATCCTGAACAACAAAATTCTTATGGCTTATAGCGACTTGGCCACAAATTCCTTTACCAAATGGAATGATTGTGTGTTCCGTAGGTTTACCCGCAAATTGAGATAATTTTAACTCATTTAAATCACCGTTTTTAAAATAAAAACCAACCCAATCAAAATGGGTAAATTCATCTTTAAGAAAATTACAAACTGCTTGAAGTTTTATATCAACAGATTCATCGTTAGTAAGTAATGAATAAATTTTATCCTTAATACGATTTTCTTCCATGGCTTTATTTAAATTTGAACTACAAACTTAAATACTTTTTCATTGCAAAAGAATAGATCAATTATTATTTTCTTAACTAAGTTTTTTGTGACTTATTTCGTGCTCTTCGGGGTTTATTCTCTTTACCTCAACCAAACGCAATCTAAAGGAGATGTGTTTTCATGTGCTCCAATCACAAAACAAGTAGCGAGAAATGTTCAAACGGTATCTACGTTGTTGGGCTATGATACTAAAATTGAACAGCACGATAAAGAGCTATCGATTAAGTATTTTTTAAATGATCAGTATACAGCTAGAATTGTTGAAGGGTGTAACTCTATTAGCATTATTATTTTATTTTTAACATTTATCATTGCGTTTTCCGGCAGTCTTAAAGCGACATTTTTTTACGGCGTATTTGGAATTGCCTTAATTTATGTTGTAAATATTTTAAGAATAGTTGCCATGACCGTTCTGTATCAAAAGTATCCACAATACGAAAAGATATTACATGATTTGTTATTTCCTGCGGTTATTTACGGATTGGTATTTGTACTCTGGGTAACTTGGGTGAAGTTTTATTCTAATATTGGAAAAAAATGAGGTTAAGTAAATATCAAAGAATTTTAGCCATCTTATTTTTGTTTTTGCTATTGATACTAGTGAGGGCATTTGAAAATAGTCTGTTTTACGATCCATTTATTCTTTATTTTGAACATGATTATTTACATAAAACCATTCCAGTATTTAGTGGCAGAAAACTATTGTTAAGTTTAACGTTTAGGTATGTGCTTAATATGATTATTTCTTTAGCTATTATTTATGTGGCCTTTTCTAATATGAACTTTGTAAGGTTTTCTTTAAAGTTTTATTTACTGGCCTTTGTTGTTCTCATAGCAGTGTTTTTAATTATTCTAAAAGGTGAATTTGCCAATGGTTATTTATTCGCTTTTTATATTAGAAGATTTCTTATACAACCGTTGTTTGTTTTACTTTTATTGCCAGCGTTTTATTACAAACAACGTAAACTATCATAATTTAACTTTTCCTTAAAACATAATTTTTAAAATCTTTTTAATTTTGTTTTATGGTACAATTACTCCAAAAAATAATAGCCCTCATATTAAGTTTAGTTGTCATATTTACAAGTTATACATTGTTTTTTTAAATTAAGTAAAGTAGATAGTTCGCGGGTGTGATTTGTGAGGTTAAACTTTTTTTAAAAAAGGTTTGATCTGTGCAAAAAGAGCACTGTTTTTTGCTAGAAATGATGTAATTTTGCAACCAATGAAAAAGGTATTCCATAAATTATTATCTATAACAATGGCATTAGTGGTGTTATTTTCTACAATGTCATTTACTGTAGATATGCACTATTGTGGAGATACTTTAGTAGACGCCTCTATTTTTGAAAAATCCGATGGGTGTGGTATGTCTACAGAATCAAAAATAGTAGACGATTGTTTTAGGGTTAAAAAGAGCTGTTGTAGCGATAAACAATTCGTGGTAGATGGTCAAGATGAATTACCGTTTTCTGTAGATAAGATATCTGTAAAAAAAATAGCTTTTGTAGCGTCATTCCTCAATACCTATTTCTATCTTTTCGAAGATTTAGGTCGAAATGCAATTCCCTTTAAAAACTATAGAACTCCGCAAATTACTAAAGATTTCTCTATACTTTTTCAAACTTTCCTTATTTGATTTAATAATTTTTATTCAGAGAACCATTACGGTTAAAGTAATAAGATGTTTATAAATTATACAAATCAAAAAAATGAAATTAAGATTTATTATATTAATAATCATGCTTCCTTTTGCTGTACGAGCACAAACAGAAATGAAAGGGATGGCAATGATAAAAACCAAAGATGGTAAGGTTTCGGGTTTGCCTGGAGCAACCGTTTATTGGTTGGGTACCGATGTGGGTACCACTACAAATAACGATGGCTGGTATACCATTAAATACAAGCCAGAATACAAAAAACTAATTTTTAGCTTTATAGGTTATCAAACAGATACAATCGTTGTAAATGAGCCTAAAGAAATTCATCATGTTATGAGAGAGGAAGGCGAGTTAGACGAGGTAACGCTAAATGCTCGTAAACCAGCAACAGCAAAATCATACTTGCAGTCTGCCAATGTAATGACGGTTAATAGTGATGAGTTATTAAAGGCAGCGTGTTGTAACCTCTCAGAAAGTTTCGAAACAAACCCGTCTATCGATGTAAATTTTGCAGATGCGGTAACTGGAACGCGACAAATAAAAATGTTAGGTTTAACCAGTCCTTATATCTTGATTACCTCAGAGAATATACCTACTATTCGTGGAGCTTCTCAGGCCTACGGATTAAGTTTTACACCAGGTACTTGGGTAGAGAGTATTCAAATTACAAAGGGTGCCGGAAGTGTGGTAAATGGTTTTGAAAGTATAGCTGGACAAATCAATACAGAGCTTGTAAAACCAGCTACCGATAAAAGACTTTTTGTAAACCTTTATGGAGCTAGTAGTCAACGTTTCGAAGCCAATGTGCATTTTAATCAAGAAGTGAGTGATAATTGGAGTACGGGTTTATATGTTCATGGTAATACACATCAAAAAAAGCACGATGTGAATGATGATGGATTTATGGATATGCCTATTTATGATCAAATAAATATCATGAATCGATGGCAATATACCAATTTAGAAAAAGGCTTTGTGAGTTTTATTAATTTCAGATATTTAAATGATTCTAAGCAAACCGGTCAATTAGATTTTAATCCAACCACCGATAAATTGACGACAAATGCTTGGGGTAGCGAGATTAATACCGACCGTTTAGATGTTTCGGTAAAAGCAGGGTACGTTAACCCAGAGGTTCCTTGGCAAAGTGTGGGAGTACAAGCAGCTTATAGCAGACATAATCAAGAATCTTACTTTGGATTGAATCAATATAATATTCTCCATAATAGCGTTTACGCCAATGCCATGTATAATTCTATTATTAGCGATTCTAGACATAAAATTAAGGCAGGATTAAGTTATACCTATGATCACTATGATGAGTTTGTAAATACAACAGATTTTGAACGAACAGAAAATTCTGTAGGCGCTTTTTTTGAATATAATTTCGATGATTTAGATAAAATTAATTTAACTGCAGGAGTAAGGGTAGATGAACATAATTTGATGGGATTTTTCATTACCCCAAGATTCCATATACGTTATACCCCCTGGGAAAAATCGGCATTAAGAGCTTCGTTTGGTCGTGGAAAACGTACAGCAAGTATTTTTGCTGAAAACCAATCTATTTTTTCAACCTCTAGAACAATAAATATTTTCGATGTTGGAGGTAAAATTTATGGATTAGATCCAGAAATTGCATGGAATTATGGTATCTCATTTTTACAAGGATTTAACTTGTTTGGTAGAAAAGCCGATTTAACCATCGATTATTATAGAACCGACTTTCAGAATCAAATTGTGGTTGATTTTGAAAATCCACAAGAAGTTAATTTTTATAATCTGGATGGAGATAGTTTCGCTGGAAATTTGCAAGTTGAACTTAATTATAATTTGTTTGAAGGTTTTGATTTGCGAACTGCCTATAAGTATTATGATGTTAAAACTGATTATACTGAAGGAATGTTAGAAAAGCCTTTAACACCAAAACATCGTTTGTTTGCTAATGCTTCCTACGAAACAAAAATAAAAGATAGTGGTGCACATTGGCGGTTTGATGCCACGTACAATTGGTTGGGAGAACAGCGATTTTCATCAACAAGCACAAATCCAATTCAATACCAGTTGCCCGACTATTCACCAACTGTAGGAACATTAAATGCTC
>JAUIJW010000056.1 GCA_030431085.1 Bacteroidia bacterium | reverse complement strand
CCATCACGATAATTACTGGTGGTTCAGGGTGTTTTTCACTGAGGTTAAATTCGGTTTGGCCAAAATTTATAGACGTGGTATCAATAATCTGTACATCTATATTTGCGCCAGAATTATCTTTGATAAAGGTTAACCCATTCTTGGCTGCAGCTTTTTTTACCTTAGTTTGTAAACTTGCATTTTTAGGTTGGCTTAATTCTTCAAATAAGGTAACTCCTTTAAACTTTTTCTTTTCTTCGTTAAGTGCTAACGGTGCATAAATAGAATTCATTACACTATGCATGTTGGCACTAATGATATGAATTGGCCTGTTAATTAACTCTTTTTCATGTAAGGTTTTTTTAATTCTCGTTGCCCAAATATCTCCATAAATATGATGCCCAATTCTTTCATTTAATGTTGGACTAAAGGTAATCACGTGCTTTTTTTCTTCTAAAATCTCATTTAAAGCCAATTTACCCATCCAATAAATCAAATTGAAAAAACGGTTAGGCTGAGCCTTTGTGGCAAAATTTTGATCTGCCAACAATATTTCTTCAAAACTTCTGCCTAAAAAACTAGACACATGTGTTATTAAAACTTCATGCTCTGTTTTCTTCAACGTTTGGTTGTGTAACACTACCTTCTCTAAATTATTCCATTCACGAATAGTTTCTCCACCCTCATCTACCAACACTTTATTCGCAATTTTATCAGCCTCGATAAACATAAAGGTCAAGTGAGTAAGAATATCATATATATCAGATCTACCTCGAGTGATTTCAATATTCATTTGGTCTTTATCAATTCGATAACAATTTCTTCTTCTCTTGGCCGGAATAATACACTTAAAGTGTGAGTTTTCAAAACCCTCATCTGCTGTTAAGTTAATATATCTGCATTCTTCAATCCCTTCTGGTAAGCGATCTACCACATAATGCAACCCATTAAGTTCTGCTTTTTCTTCTGCAATACTTCCATATATCTCTGGTCTTAAGGTAAGTAAGGCATCTCTTAGGGTTTTACCCGACACACCATCTGGTTTATAAAAACCACGGTTAAAAAGATGACGCATGGTAATATAAATTCTTTCAATGGCCTGTGTTGAGGTTTGAGATCTGGTTCTAATTAATTTATTCATTGGTTAAAATGCTATTGTATTGCTTTGGGTTGTTTAAGACTTCTATCCCTTTTAAGATAGATGTATTATGATGTGTATCGTATTGATACTCTCCTTTTTTATAAAAATATCTATTCAAAATTTGATGCGTTAAGGCTTCTTTTATCTTAGCCTTATTCTCATTAAGTGCCTTTATTTTTTCTTGTTGAATTTGATGCTCTAAGTTTTTATACGCTTTAGAAATACCGTTTTCTAGTTTATCTTTATTGGCAGTAGCTAAGGCTTTTTGAAACTCTATTTCTGTAGGTGTTGTAAAGATAGTTTTATCTCTTTCTAGAAAAGTTATGAAATTATTATATTCTGTATCGGTAAGTTCAAAATCTTTAGGCGCTGCTATGGTACTGTTTTGTTGATAATATTGATTAGCGAAATTAAAAAGGGCTTCAGAATTTAATAGCGCCTTTGCGCTCGCATTTAACTTTTGCTCTTGAACGGCTATATCTGGAGCAATACCTCCTCCATCATAAACTTTACGTCCTTTTTTAGTTTGAAACTCATGAGGTGCTAACTCAGAAAATTTTGGAATGTTATTACCTTGTCTATTGGTGTAATCTAGTTCTTGGATATTTCTTCCACTTGGTGTATAGTACTTAGATATGGTTAATTTAAGTTTGGTGCCATAAGATAAGTTTCTATAGCGTTGAACCAACCCTTTTCCGAAAGATCTCTGGCCAATAATCACTGCCCTATCCATATCCTGTAAAGAGCCAGCCACAATTTCTGAGGCAGATGCCGATTCTTGGTCTATTAAAACCACTAATGGTATATCAGTATCTACAGGTTCTTTTCTTGTACGGTAAACCTCACTCCATTTTTTTAATTTGGCTTTGGTAGAAACAACGACTTCACCTTTAGGTACAAATAAATTAGTAATGTCTACTGCTTCGTTTAGTAAGCCACCAGGGTTTCCTCTTAAATCAAGTATTAACTTCTGCATCCCTTTTGTTTTAAGGTCTACAAATGCCTCTTTTACAGAATACGATGCTTTTGTATTGAATTTTGTTAGTGGAATATAGCCAATTCCTTCATCAATCATTTCGTAATGGGGAACCGGATTCAATTCAATTTTTTCTCTTTTCAAATTAAACGTTAAGGCCTTACCTTGTCTAATAATATCTAGTTTAACCGCGCTCTCTGCAGCTCCTTTAAGTAAACTCTGTACCTGTTCATCTGTAAAACTTTTAATCGACGTATCGTCAATTTTAACAATTTCATCTCCAACCCTTATACTAGCCTTATCGGCTGCAAAACCTTCATACACCTGGTGAATAATAAGTTTTTGATTGTAAAAATTGGTTTGAATACCAATACCACTATACTCACCTAAAGAGTTAATTTTGGCCTCTTCTACGCTTTGTTCGTCATAAAATCTGGTATAAGGGTCAAGACTTTGTAGCATATTATTAATGGCCTTATCCGTTAGTTTTGCTGGATTAACCTCATCAATATAATACAAGTTGAGTTCTTTAAATAGGGTTGTGTAAATCTCAATTTGTTTGGCCACTTCAAAAAAATCCGATTTAAACGCCGAGGTTATTGTAATTATCCCAATCAATACAGCAACTATTGCTATTTTTTTTAGTTTTTTCATGTTCATCATGTCAATCCATTTGCTTTCTCTAAAAATTTTTGCAAGATGTTCTGCATTTGCCTTTCTAGAGTATGATATTTTGGTTCTTCAGTTCCTAAATATATAAACATAAATATATGTTTTTTAGTATGCTCGGTTTGATAAACCATGGTTTTATTTTTGCGATAAACTTCTCTTAACAATCTTTTAATTCTGTTTCTCTTTACCGCACTTTTAAATCTCCTTTTTGGTACTGATACTGCTGCTTGAATAAGCTGTTCAGATTGATGTTCTACGGGCAAGTAAATCAATTTTATCGGAAAAACCGTAACCGCTTTACCTTCATTAAAAAGCTGAGTAATCAATCGACTACTTTTTAATTTCTCGTCTTTCCCAAATGTTTCTCGCATAATCGCAAAAATACGTAATTAAAATAATGCATTTAAACCTAAAATACTTTGTTATTATCAATTCAATAATTGTAATTTTATAACTAATTAATTCAACACAGCATGGCAACAGACTTATTTCAAGCACCAGATTATTATTTATTAGATGATTTGCTTACAGAAGAACACCTCCTTGTAAGAGATGCAGCCCGAGAATGGGTTAAAAAGGAAGTATCTCCAATCATTGAAAACGCCGCTCAAGAGGCTAAGTTTCCTAAGCACCTTATTGAAGGGCTGGCAGAAATTGGAGCCTTTGGACCTTATATACCAGAACAATATGGTGGTGCAGGGTTAGATCAAATTTCTTATGGTTTAATTATGCAAGAGATCGAACGGGGTGATTCTGGTATTAGATCTACGGCCTCGGTACAATCGTCTTTAGTGATGTATCCTATATGGAAATATGGTTCTGAACAACAACGTGAAAAATACCTGCCAAAACTGGCCGATGGCAGTATGATTGGTTGTTTTGGTTTAACCGAACCTAACCACGGTTCAAATCCAGGTGGTATGGAAACCAAGTTTAAAGACCAAGGCAATCATTATCTTTTGAACGGTTCTAAAATGTGGATTTCTAATGCACCCTTTGCTGATATTGCTATTGTTTGGGCTAAAAATGAAGAGGGTAGAATTCACGGATTAATTGTTGAACGAGGCATGGAAGGATTTACCACTCCAGAAACTCATAACAAATGGTCTCTAAGAGCCTCGGCTACAGGAGAATTAATTTTTGATCAAGTTAAAGTGCCTAAAGAAAATCTTCTGCCTCATAAAAGTGGCTTGGGCGCTCCGCTAGGTTGTTTAGATTCGGCACGCTATGGTATTGCTTGGGGGGCTATTGGCGCTGCAATGGACTGTTATGATATCGCTTTACGATATAGCAAAGAAAGAACTCAATTTGGTAAACCCTTAGCTTCATTTCAGCTTCAGCAAAAAAAACTAGCCGAAATGATTACAGAAATAACCAAAGCACAACTTCTTACTTGGCGTTTAGGGGTATTGCGTAATGAAGGTAGAGCCAGCTCGGCACAAATATCTATGGCCAAAAGAAATAACGTTGATATGGCCTTAACCATTACTAGAGAAGCCAGACAAATGTTAGGTGCCATGGGCATTACTGGAGAGTATTCTATCATGCGCCATATGATGAATTTAGAATCTGTAATTACCTATGAAGGCACTCATGATATTCACCTATTAATCACTGGTATGGATGTTACCGGCATTGGCGCCTTTAAGTGATGCGCGGTTGTAAATTACCTTTTTCTCTCTCGACAAACGTTTCTAGTGTAGTAGGGGCTTTGCCACAAATATTTTGATAGTTAGAAGATAAGGCTGGTAGTTTTTGCACTCGGGGTAAAGTATGTAATAAGGTCATTACCAAGGCGAAATTACTTGGTAGTCCTTGCTTTTTTTTTCTTAGATAAAAGGCTAAAGGATTGATACTTTTATAGGTTATTGAAGTGTTTAATTTCTGCGACATTAATGCACAAACTTCTTTAAAACTTCTGCTCTCTGTGCCCGTTAAATCAAAGGCCTTCTTCTTAAACTGTTCAAAATTAGTAATAACCTGCGCCGTAAATTCGCCGATGTTATCCACATCAATCCAATTAAACTTTGCATTAGCTGATGGCAATATTAAGGTTTTAGTCTGTTGTATTTCTGCTTTAAAAGTGGTTGTTAGATTTTGCATAAAATAGCTCGGCCTTACAAAAATATATTCGAAGTTCATTGTTTTGATGAGCCCTTCAATTTTATGATGCGGTATGACCTGGCTCTGTTCTACGCCTTGAACAGATAAAAAAACGATTTTTTTAATTCCTTTTTCTAAAGCTTTAGTCAACAATGGCTTAAAGTACTTATTTATATTAGCTATATGTGGAGGCCTTAATAAAAACAAAATATCTATGTTATGAAATGCCTTATCAAAACTCTTGGCGTCTTCAAAATCGAAATGGATAAATTCTAAGTTAGCATGTTGTTTAAATTTCCGTTGCGCCTGTTCAATACTCCTCACTCCAGCAAACACCTCTATATTTGCGTTGGCTAGGAATAAATGGCGAACCACTGCACTACCTATATTGCCCGTCGCTCCTGTGACTAATACTTGCATAAAATTAATTACTATTTATTAATGCTTTTTTATATACCTCTAAACATCTTTGGCGGGCCGAACGATGATCTACCACCTTTTCTATATATTGATTAGCGTCATAATCTGGTATAAACCGTTTGACATATTGATGATTTTGATCAAATTTCTCTCGCTGCGTTATAGGATTAAAAATTCTAAAATATGGCGCTGCATCAACGCCAGAACCAGCCACCCATTGCCAATTACCGATATTACTGGCCAGTTCGAAATCGTTAAGTTTTTGGGCAAAATAGGCTTCTCCCCACCGCCAATCAATCAACAGGTGTTTACACAAAAAGCTTGCCGCAACCATTCTTGCTCGATTATGCATATACCCTGTTGTATTTAGTTCATGCATGCCAGCATCTACCATGGCATAGCCCGTTTTTCCTTCACACCACAATTTAAATTCTTTTTCATTATTTCGCCAATTAATGTAATCGTATTTGGGTTTAAACGATCGGTGAACCGTATTGGGGAAATGCCATAAAATCTGGATAAAAAATTCTCTCCAAACTAATTCATTTAAAAATGCATCATTGTTCCGTTTTAGCGTTTGTTGAATAATTCTTCTAATACTTATTGTTCCAAATCTTAGGTGTGGCCCAAGTGAAGAGGTCGCATTTAACGCAGGATAATTTCGTTGTTCACCATAGGCTTCAATTTTAAGATCATCTAATTGAAAAGGCTTAATTTTTATATGTGATTTTTTAAACCCAAGATACTCTAATGTTGTCTCTGCAAAAGGGTTTATTTGAACTAAATTCTTGAGAAATGGCTTAAGATTAAAGGACTTGACTCCTGCTTTTAATAAACGATGTTTCCACAATTTCATGTAAGGTGTGTACACAACATAGGGCGATCCGTCTGATTTAACCACTTCATTTTTTTCAAAGATAACATGATCTTTATATGCTCTAAAACCGATGCCTTTTGCTTTAAGAAACTCTTTTACCAAGTTGTCTCTTTGAATAGCGTAAGGTTCGTAATCATCATTAGTAAAAACTGTTGTAATCTTATAATTAGATTCTAGTTGGTGAAACACTTCTAATGGTGCATCATAGAATAAAGCAATATCACTTTGAAAGTTTTTTTGAATTCTCAGACGTAGTTCTTCTAGGGTTTGGTGAATAAAACTCACCCTAGCATCTTTTACATTGAGTGCACTTAAAATATTTTTATCGAAAATAAAAATAGGTAATACGGGGTATTTGTCTTGCAGGGCATGATACAAGGCTAAGTTATCATCTAACCTTAAATCTCTCCTAAACCAGAATATATTAATGGGTTTTTTCTCCTGAGTTACCATTTAATAGCTTTGTAACAATATACAGAAACCATTGGTTTTTGGGGTATTAAAATTTTCCTAATACACTTACAGAAAAATTACGTCCTGGCGCACTAATGGCCGAGGTAAATTCTTTATACTGTTCGTCTATAACATAAGTTAACTATGATATAGCTATACCTTCTTTACATATGATTTTCCATGTGTCGTTTGTTTTTTCTAAAAAATATATAGTTGAAACACCTGAAAGCTTACTAAAATTTATTGAGCCTATAATAGCCGCTTTAGTTTGCGTACTGTTATACATAATACTTGAAAAGCCAATTAAGACATCAAACTTGTAAAAATCTTTACTGTTTTTTTCATATAAATCTTTATTGAAGAAAATGATTGAATCATTTTCTTTTGCTAAAATCTGATCTATTTTTAATTTACCTCCTTTTACTTTATTTAATGAATTTATATTAATTTTTTTTGCACACCCATTTTCATTCATTTTATACTTTATTTCTCTTAGTTCTGGAAAAATAGCAACTAAGCTCTTTTTAGATTGTTTGTTTATGTTTAATAAATTTTTTCCAACAATTGTATCGTCAAAAGAACCTACTGATTCCTGTCCATTTGGTGGTGGAGGTATTTTTATATTTTTATAATTATCTTTTCTTAATTCCTTATAAATTACATTGATTATATCATTTTTCCCATTGAATTCTTTACCCTTTTTATCAATGCAAGAAATAATTGCAAGTATTAAAACAAATAGTAAAGTCCTCATAAACATACTTTTAATTACACCCAAAACTTGAACTATTTACTACATTTTCTTTTATGGCTTCATACTGATTCTTATCCAATTTAATATATTCTCCATTATCCCAATAGCCATCCCAACCATATTTTCTCAAGCCATCCCAACCAAATGCCATATAGTCATCTAAAGGGTATTTATAATTATCTAAAGCACGGATTGCTTCTGCAATAGGTTTAACATATTTATCCGCCATATGTTGGTGTTGAGCATTAGAAGTTGCTAAATTAGATCCATTATTTGCTTTATATTCAAAATAATACCCTAATAGATTAGGTCTATTTTGAGGATCTATTCCTTTTTTATGCTCATCTACATATTTGTATATTTCGGCATGAATCCCTTCATGTAATATTGTAGCCGCTAATTCTAATCCTCCTCTACCTTCATTAATGATTTTAATCGTGATTTTTCCGTTATTCAATTCTTTTGGGCTTGTGCATGCCTCATCCCCTGTACTGCACTCTCCACCAGACTGTAGAATTAAATCAAATTTTGGGTTATTGATAAATTTACCTATTGTTTCCTTAAATAAATCCCCATTCTGATTTTGAAGTTTTTCATAAACACATGCTGCTTTTCCTGCTAACTCATTAAAAATTCTATCTTCATCATCCAATGGGTTATATGACAAAGGAGTGTGACCTCCTGTTTCTGAATCTACTCGTGAAGAACTATAACTTAAAATAAACGGGGTCTCTTGATATACTTGTACCCAACGGCTACTAGCTCCGTTGTAAGTTGTATTTTTATAAAAATATCGATCGCCATTGATGATATAATTCCCCTCTGAGTCTTTTGTGTAATTATCTGTATGATGATTGGTGGTTTGTAATGTCTAATTCCACCTCCATTTTGTCTCTTTTTTAATTTATCTGTCTTTCGTTTTAATCATATTAATTATTACGATATCGATATTTCTTTGGTACACACTATTTTCCATTTATTTTTTTGTTTTTCTAGATAATAAAGCAATACCCCTCCCCCTTTAACTCCTCTAGATTCATTAACAAATAATATAGCCTGAGTATAATTTTGGTTAAATGCAACATCCGAAAATGCTAAAATTAAATCAGTATTACTAAAAAGTGTCCTTCTTTTATCGAAAAAAGATTTCGCTACCAAAAACACCGTATCAGTTACTTTCTCATTCAAAGATTGAATATCAATTTTTAATCCTTTTTCTTTAACCAAATTAAATTTAGAAACTCTATTCTCTACATTTTTGCAGTTATTGCCAAATTTTAGAGAGTTATATTTTACATAATAATCATTTCTTAAATTTTCGTAAATAGCAACTTTAAACTTTTCTTTTTTTCTATTAAATCGTATTATATTATGAATAGAATCTATTTTTAGAGAATCGCTATGTGTATATACCTTATTCAAAGGCAAAGGCGGATATACCAATTTTGTCGGTTTTGCAATACTATCAAAAACTAAAGAAATTATTTGTTCTCTATCATCTACTCTTTTTTCAACATTTTCCATACATGAAAAAAAAATAACTATACAAAAAATAAATATGAGTTTATTCCTACTTCTCATCACAACCCTTATTAAACTCTGTTTGATCTAAAACTTTTTTCTGAATTATAGAATATGCCCCCTTATCGAGTATCACATCTTTACCGTTGTCTTTGTATCCATCATATCCATAATTTCTTAATCCATCCCAAGCAAATCCCAAGTAATCTTCAAGAGGAAATTTATTATTATCTAGAGTTCTCAATGCTTCTGCAATAGGTTTAACATAATAGTCAGCCATATACTGATGCTGGGCATTTCTAGAATAAATTTTTTCATACTCAAAGTACTTTTCTAAGATATCTTTTCGTTTTTTAGGGTCTAACCCCTTATTTCTTTCATTAACATATCTGAAAATCTCAGCATGAATTCCTTCATGTAATATTGTTGACGCCAAATCTAAAGTCCCTCTTCCTTCAAATACAATATGTATAATAACAAGGCCATTCTGATCCACCATACTTCCATCAGTACAACCCTCATCTCCATATTGACATTCAGTAGTTGAGCTAGAATTTATCTGCAAAACATAATCTTGATTATCTGCAAACTCCCCAATTGTTGTTTGAAATAAATTACCATTTGATGCTTTAATCAATTCAAAAACACATTTAGCCTTACCTTTTAAATTGTTAACTATTCTTCTTTGAACTTCTTGATATGGCAAAGGAGTGTGACCTCCTGTTTCTGAATCTACTCGTGAAGAACTATAACTTAAAATAAACGGGTTTTCTTGATATACTTGTACCCAACGGCTACTAGCTCCGTTGTAAGTTGTATTTTTATAAAAATATCGATCGCCATTGATGATATAATTCCCATCCGAATCTTTCGTATAATTATCTGTATAATGATAGGTGGTTTCTAATACCCATCCGTTAGTTTGGCCACCTAAATTGGTACATCGTTCTGGATCAAAATAAAACGACAAGGGGTCGCATTGTACAGGGGCTTTGCTTAATTCTTCAACATCCATAGCATCACTCGTCGTATCACGAGTTTCTTGAAACGAAGATACAATCTCTCCCTTTTCAAATGCCTCAATATTTCTTATCCTACCATTGATCTCTAAAGTAAATTTTAATCCATCATAATGATTAGTATGTCTATAAGACGGTGTTGTATTTGATGAACCTTTATATGGCTCGTATCTATTTATGACAATGTCAACTACTTTTTTGTTTTTTTGCACCATCACTAGTTTGTAAATTACATTACCATTAAACACATTAGATGCTAAATGTTGTGCGTTTTGTAAATACGCATCATACTCCATAGTAGTTTTATTGCCTTTTTTATCATAGCTCACTATCTCTCCGCTATCCCAATCTACCTTAAAGTTGTCTCTTCCCAATAATAAAGATTTTTCAAATACTCCAAAGTCTATATCGTGCTTTTTCTGTTTTGAAGCTATCGATTCAGTGGTTATACTTGTTTCAAAACTTTCTTCGTTACAACTGTAAAATACTAAAAGTAAAGCTAAACTCAGTAAAAATTTAACCCGCTGATTGACTATTTGGCGCTTAGTGGTTGGTGGTTGGTGGTTGGTGGTTGGTAAAACTGTTGCATTATTTTATAAAATTAAATTCTTTATAAACCTAATTATTAATTACTTACCAAACAATACCCAGAAACCGTGAGTTTTTATTCTTTATTAGGTAACTCCATGTTTTTACTAAAACTTACCTAAAATACTTACAGAAAAATTACGTCCTGGCGCACTAATGGCCGAGGCAAATTCTTTGTAATGCTCATCTAAAATATTATTAATATTTAAGAGTAAATCAATGTGATTAGAAGCTTTTATTCGGGTATAAAAATTAATGGTTTTCCAGCTAGGCGTACCATAGTATTCTTGCTGCTGGTCTATAAAAGGGGTTTCTTCTATATTGTCTATCCCTTCTGAAATGTTATAATCTTGTAATTTTTTACGACCATTAAATCTCAAGCTCAATCCCGTTTCAATACGGTTTCTTTCGTAGTTTATCTCTATATCGCCAAAAATGGGCGGTATAGAAGATAGTGGTTCATTGGTATCGTAAGTTCTACCTTTGGTGTAAGTAAGAGAAGCTCTCGTATTAAATATATTAGAAATATTACCTTTTAATGAGGCCGTACCGCCATAAATATAAGCCTTGTCTTTGTTAATGTTGGCCACCATATTAAGTACTTCGCCATCGTAAATAATGGTTGAGCTGCCATTAATTTCAAATGGGGCACGTACGATGTAATTGTTTAATAAAGTATAATAGCCAGTAAAACCGATATAGAAATTTTTTTCATTGAAATATTTTAATAATCCTGCTTCAAAATTATAGGCATATTCTGGCTGTAAGTGTACATTGGGTACGGTAACATCTCCTCTTTTTTCTCTTACTTTACCAATATCATCAATATTGGGCGATCTAAACCCTGAGGATAATACGCCGTTAATTTGCCAGTCATCTGTAGGTTTATAAGCATATCCAATGGTCGCTGTTAATGCCGTATTTTTCAATTTAATGTCATTTTGAGGCAACTCAATCCAATCATTCTCTAACCACAATGCTTTTAGCATGGTGTTGGTTAAACGCAACCCCGTATTTAGGGTAGAATACTCATTAATATCTTGTCGGTATTGCAAGTATACGGCAGAGCTTAGATAACTGCTTCCGCCATCTGGGTATC
>JAUIJW010000055.1 GCA_030431085.1 Bacteroidia bacterium | reverse complement strand
TTACACCCAAGTAACGAAAATCTTTTTGATCAAGTTTTCCCGAGCTAAAAGCAATAGCATTTGGAGGGGTAGAAATAGGTAAAAATAAAGCTGCAGAAGCACTTAAGCCAATGACCACAGGTAAAACAATAGGGTCGTCTGCCATAAGTAAAATAGCAATAGGTATTAAAATTGTGGCAGTGGCAGTATTACTCATAAAGTTTGATAGAAGAATAGTTAGGACAGAAAAAACGATGATTAATACGGGCATACTTAGGCTAAAATTTTTTAATTGATTAACGTAATGCGCTGCCAAACCAGTTTCTTGAATAGCTAAGCCAAGAGAAAGGCCACCTGCAACCAACATAAGTGTATCCCAGGGTAATTTTCTAACATCTTCACTAGAAACGATACTTAACATGGTAAGTAAAATAATGGGTAAAAAGGAAATAGCTGCGGCAGGTATACCGTGAATATTACCCGTAAGCCATAAAGCTAAAGTAATTAAAAGCACAAAAAATACAGTTTTCTTTTTAAGGATAAATAACCTGCCATTTTGCTCTAGATTTTCTTTTTTAAGAAAACCTAAATCTATAACACTTACTTTAGGTACAAATTTTTTGATTAAAAAGAACCAAGTGATTAAAACCAATAAAATGGCTACTGGAAATCCAACCATCATCCATTCTAAAAAGCCAAAAGAAATTCCATAACTTGTAAGTGCATCAACGGCAATGGCATTTGGTGGAGATCCAATAATAGTACCCATACCTCCTAAAGAGGCTGCTGCCGGAATACCGATTAAAATAGCTTTAGAAAAAGGAGCATTTTTATCAAGGGCATTCACAAATGGCAGTATGGTGGCAATCATCATAGCTGTCGTTGCCGTGTTAGACATTACCATTGAAAATAAGGCGGTCATTAACATAATACCTAATAGTACATTTCTAGGTTTGTTGCCAAATTTTGAAATGGTCATTTTAAACAAACTTTTGTCAAGGCCAACTTTTTGCATCGCTTCTGCCATAAAAAAGCCTCCAAGCATAAGCCAAATAACACTGTTAGACCAAGTTTGCACGTAGATTTGTACATATTTTGAACTGTTTTCAGGATCAATATCATAGTAATATCCGCCTAGAGCGAAAATAAGAAAACCTATAATGAGAAGTCCAACGGCAAATGGAGGTACCGCTTCGCTAACCCACAAACCTATCGATAAAAACAGTAAAAAAAGCACATAAAGTTGGGCGGTGTCTAAACTAGGCTCATTAAGGTAATAAGTAAGGCCAAAGGCGAAAATAATACTTAGCAAAAAGTAAATAACACGTTGCTGAATATTAACTACGTGTTGAAATTTAAACATAATTCTTTGTGAAGCGGTTCTAGAATCGGCCATGATGAGTCAGTTTGAAATGCAAAGTTAGAGCAATTAAGCATTAAAAAAACTGACAAATGTTGGTTTGTAACTTTTGATTATTGAATAAAGTTTTAGTCATGTAGGAGTAGGCTAATTTTAAGTAAAAATCTGTAAATTCACCACATGAAATCGCCTTACTTACTTTTGATATTTTTTTCAATGCTAAATATTTTCAATGCCAAAGCACAAGATTGGCCAAATTTAAAAAAGTACCAAAAAGCAAATGAGCAACTAAAAGCAGTGCAATCTGGTGAAAACAGAGTTGTTTTTATGGGTAATTCTATTACCGAAGGTTGGAGTCAAACCTACCCCGAGTTTTTTAAAGATAAGCCTTATATTAATAGAGGTATTGGAGGTCAAACAACTCCTCAAATGTTACTGCGGTTTAGGCAAGATGTTATAGATTTAAACCCTAAAGTAGTTGTAATATTGGCTGGGACTAATGATTTGGCTGGTAATACAGGTCCGTCTACTAACAAAATGATTACAGATAATATCATGTCTATGGCAGAACTAGCGAAAAGTCACGGTATTAAAGTAGTGATATCTTCAATTTTACCCGTTTACGACTATCCTTGGAAAAAGGGTGTTTTTCCTGCGCAGAAAATTATAGACATCAATAAAACCTTAAAGACGTATGCTGAGGAGCATAACCATGTGTATTTAGACTACCATAGTGAGATGAAAGATCATCAAAACGGTATGCTCAAACAATATACTTACGATGGTGTACATGCTACTAAAGAAGGATATGTTAAAATGTCTGCATTGGCCACGCAGGCTATTGATCAAGCTCTTAATCAATAAATGTTAAAAATTAGAATCATCGTATTAGCTAGTTTATCTAGCTTGATGCTATCATTTACAATACTGCCACAAGATCAAGATAATTTTGATTGGCTGTTAGGACAATGGCAACGTACAAACAACAAACCTAATTATATCACATTAGAACATTGGCAAAAAGAACACCACAATCATTACATTGGTATGGGTTATACCTTAAAGTCTAATGATACGGTTTTTAAAGAATATATGCGTTTGTTTAAGAAAGGGTCTAATTGGATATTTGAAGTAACAGGAGTTAATGAGCAACCTACTAATTTTGAGTTATCGAGTATTACAGTAGATGGATTTATATGCCAGAATGAACAGAACGATTTTCCTAAAAGAATTCACTATTTTAGAAATAAAACAAAACTAGTGGCCAAAATTTCTGGTGCAGCAGACGAGGTAGTTTTTGAATTTAAACGTCAAGAATGAAAAACTTTTTAAGTATGGTTGTTTCAACAGAATTAAATTACTTTTGTATAAAATAAATTAAATCAAACAATGAAAAAATTAATTGTATTAACCTTTGCGGTTATTTGGAGCATTCAAATCAATGCTCAAGTAGAGAATGATTATACTGAAATGACACGAGAAGTTATTAAAGTTGAAAAAAAAGCGGCTATTGCCGAAGCCATGCAGTTTACAGATCAAGAAAGCAAATTATTCTGGCCTTTGTATAATGAATACCAAAATAAAATGTATTTGGTGCAAAATAAAAGAATCGCTTTGATAAAGGATTTTGCCAATAATTATGAAAATTTGAGCAATGAAAAAGCCGATGATTTAGTCACTAAAGCATTTGGTGAAAGATTAGAGGCCTTAAAATTGAGCAAAAAATATTATGCCAAGTTTAAAAAAATTCTTCCTGCAGGTAAAGCAGCACGTTTTATGCAATTAGAAGATAAGATCGAAACGCTGATTGATGCTAAGTTAGCTGTTGAGATTCCTTTGTTAGAAGCAAATTAAGCCACATTAAAAAATATGTAGAAGCCTACCCTAAAGAGTAGGCTTTTTTTATGGTTGGCAAGGTAATATTATAATAACTTTGTAAAATAAAAGTAAACGCATGGAACTAGGGAAATTACAAGCATTGGAAGTCAGTAAAATTGAAGACGGCAAAGTCTGGTTAGCCAATAAAGTAGGAGATTTAATTGCTCTGATGGATGGAGCTGGTTCAGGTAATTTAGAGTTGGGTGATAGGCTAGAGGTTTTTGTGTTTCAAGACGAAAATAAAATTACGGTAGCTACCTTGCAGAAACCTAATGTTCAATTAGAACAATTCGCCTATTTAGAAGTAAAGAGGGTGAGTAAATTTGGAGCCTTTGTAGACTGGGGTTTACCCGTAGACTTGTATGTACCTAGAGAAGAGCAAACAGAACCGATGAAAGAAGGGCATTGGTACCTGGTGTTTTTATTTTTAGATGAAAAGAATAACAGGCTGTTAGGTTCTTGCAAGGAAAGAGATTTTTTGTTTTTTGATAAGATTGATGTAAAAGAGCGGCAAGAAGTTGATTTATTACTGTATAAACAAACCGAAATAGGGATGAATTGTATTGTTAACAATTTGTATAAAGGTCTAATTTTTAAATCCGATATTCACAAAATTGTTCATCCTGGAGATCGGTGTAAGGGGTATGTGAAACTTGTTCGAGAAGATGGCAAGCTAGATATAGTTTTAGAGCCTATTGGTTATCAACAAAGTGTAGATGTTAACGTACAGAGTATTCTTAAAGTACTGCATGCCGAGGGAGGTTTTATAGGGTTAACCGATAAAAGTAGTCCTGAAGATATTAAACTCAAATTTGGATTGAGTAAAAAAGCTTTCAAAAAGGCCATAGGATATTTGTACAAAATAAAACAAATAGAAATTTATAAGGACGGAATTAAATTACTAAAGACTACCAATCAATAAAAAAAATCAAAGGTTCATAAGGTAAGCTTGAGATTAATATTTTTTTTGAGTCAGTCAATGGCTTTCTATATTAGAGAAATATCTAGAGGTTGGGTTTAGGTTTATAGCGTTAAAAAAACTAAATTTATCCCTTTGAAAATTAAAGAGGTAAATTTTAGCAGTTTATACTTAAAAAAAACAAGAATCATTTTACTGCCAGGTTTGTCATAAAGGTTTTAATTTAAAAGTATTTTATGGAAGACGACCAAACAGAAACTTTAGAGAAAAAGAATCCAGAACCTCATCCAGTAAAAGAAGAGAAGAGTGCTATCAAAAAAATTACGATTCTAGTTTTTATCGGTACCACGTTATTTTTTATTTGGTACGTTCTTGCAGATCGACATACCCCCTATACAGATCAAGCCAGAGTTCAGGGTTTGATTACGCCAGTAACGCCAAAAGTTTCTGGTTTTATTACCCAAATCAATATAAAATTACACAGTAAAGTTAAGGCCGGAGATACTCTATTTCAAATAGATAAAAGGCCTTTTGAAATTGCTGTCGCTAAAGCGGAAGCTAGTGTAGATAATGCCACACAATCTGTGGCAGCCAGTTCGGCTTCCGTAAAATCGTCTGCTGGTAAATTAGGAGTAGCGAGGGCACAGTTGGATAGGGCGCAACGGAATTGGAATAGAGTGCAAAAAGTAATGCTTGAAAATGAAGGTGCCTTATCAGAGGCCGATAAAGACGAATCGGAAACGGCATTATTGCAAGCCACAGAACAGGTAGCATCTGCCGAAGCTAGTCTAGAAAGGGCCAAGCAATCTTTAGGTGAATCTGGTCCGGATAATCCTAAAATTATCACTGCCATCCAAAATTTAGAACAGGCGCAATTAGATTTGGCTTTTTCTACCCTTATTGCTCCAACAGATGGTGTGATAGAAAGTTTTGATTTAGATTTGGGTTACTATGCCTCAACAGGACAACCCTTAACAACTTTAATTTCAAAATCAGATGTATGGATTCAAGCGAACATGAAAGAAAATAACCTTTCGTTGATGGATGAAGGAAATGAGGTTGAATTAACTTTTGATGTAGCACCAGGAAAGATATTCAAAGGAAAAGTGCGTAGCGTTGGATTTGGCGTTTCTAGCGATGAGACTAATAAAGGTGGGTTGCCAAAAATATCAGATAAAAAAGGTTGGTTACAAGATCCGCAAAGGTTTCCAGTGATTATACATGCAGAAAGTAAGGAAATCGAAGGTTTGCTCCGCTTAGGAGGTCAAGTAGATGTGGTAGTCTATACCGGAAACAATTTCTTACTTAATGCTATTGCATCATTAAGAATTCGTATAATCTCATGGTTATCATATGTTAGGTAGTACTTTAAAATTACCCATATTGCACATAGACTGGCAATCTTCAAGACCAGTTTTAAGGTATGTCATTGGTTCAAGTTTTATTGTCGCTGTCACAGCATTGCTAAATTACGATTTAGCTTATCTAACCTCCGTATTATCATTGGGTTATTTGGCTCCAGGGGCCAGACCTTTAAAATTGAAACAAGGTGCTGGTTTTATAGGTGTCTTAATTCTAATTACGGGGTTAACAGTTATTTTTAGCCAACTTTTTTTAGATTACCCTATGGTATTTATGCCACTTTTAATGTTGGTGTTGCTTTGGGTTTATTTTACAAATAAATTTCCTTTGATGGTTAAACTATTTATTTTGGTGAGTTTAATTATTATACCATTTGTATCGATAGATAATTTGGCTATAGGGGGCTATGTAGCATTAAGGTTGGTATTCAATGCCTTTATGGCTATAATACTTACACAGTTTATTTTTTTGATAATTCCGATATCAGAGGCAGACACCAAATTTACCAAGCCTAAAAAGAATTTAGTGAATCAATCAGAATTAGAGCGGTTTAAATATGCCACCCATATCATTATTATTTTACTGCCAGTTTTACTGTTGTTCTACGCCTTTAAATTGTCATCAAGTATTTTGATACTTACATTCATTGCAATTTTGTCTGTGAGTCCGTCCTTAGCCAATCCCAAAGCCGGATTAGTGCTTATTTTGGCCAATATACTTGGAGGGGTGTTTGGTATAATCGCCTATAAGTTATTGGTCATGGCGCCAAACTTTGTTTTTATGATATTAATTACCATTTGTATAGGGTTATTATTTGCGGCACGTTTATTTTCTAACAGAAAGTTGGCTAATATTTATGGCAGTGGTTTTTCAACATTTCTGCTTATTCTAGGATCTGTTACCGCATCAGATGACGAAGCTGGAGATAAAGTATGGACTAGAGTTCTTCAAATTGCCATAGCAGTAATTTACGTGGTTATAGCCTTCGGGATTTTGAATCGTATCTTAAAATCAAAAGAAAACAAAGCGGTATGAGTGGTTTGAGAAAACATATTGTATTCTGGAGTATTTTGTGTTCTATGATTGCTTTGATAAACGCTTGTAAAGTGGGTGAAGACTATGTTAAACCTCAACAGGAAGGGCCTATTTCCTTTCGACAAGACTTCCCCAAAGATACAGCCATTTCGAATATACCTTGGTGGAAATTGTTTCAGGATAGTGTTTTGGTTAGTTTAATAGATACAGCCTTGGTAAATAATATAGACATTCAAATTGCAATTTCTAGAATTGAAGAATCGCAATTGTATTTAGAGATCTCTCGAGCAGATCTGTATCCAAGTATTGGGTACAATACCTATGGCTCAAGTACAGCCAATTCAGAAGCATCAGGGCTGGCTAATAATATAGGAGTAGGATTAAACATTTCATATACCGTAGATCTTTGGCAAAAAATAAAAACATTAAATGAGGTTGCTCTGCAAGAATATTTAGCCTCAGAAGAAGCATATAAAACACTAAATATAAGCATTGTGGCTGCAATGGCCAATGCCTATGTGGCTTTAAGAGATGTCGACAACCGATTAATCATTGCAGAAAAAACCGCTGATAATTTTAAAGAAAACCTCGAGGTCATGCAAGCTAGGTTTAATGCGGGTATAATTAGCGATGTAGATTTGTCGCAATCTAAAATACAGTTAATAGAAGCACAAGCAGCGATAGAGGTTTTCGAGCGTTCAAGAGTCAAAATAGAAAATGCAATAAGCATATTGTTAGGAACAGCTCCTAAAAGCATGCCTAGAGGTTTATCTTTATTCGAACAAATATCTTTACCTAGAGTTCCGGTAGGTTTACCTTCTGAGTTGATCAATAGAAGACCTGATATATTGATGGCAGAAAGAAAATTACATGCACAAACCTTAAGAATTGGTGTAGCAGAAGCATTAAAATATCCTTCATTAACGTTAAGCCTAGATATGGGAGCACAATTGATAAACCCTGTATCGTTATTTGCCGATTTGGGAGCACAGTTATTGGGGCCAATTTTTAATGCCGGAAAGCTACAGCGAAATGTAGAAGTAGAGCGTGAGCGAACAGAGCAGCTATTATTGAATTATCAAATGACTTATTTATTGGCTTTACAAGAGGTGGAAGATGCTATGATAGAGGTAGAAACGTATAAAAAAGAATATCATTTAAGAGACGAACAAATGAAATTGGCTACCAATGCAGCGCATTTAGCATGGGTGCGATATGATGGTGGAATGACGAACTATTTAGAGGTTTTAAATTTACAAAATTCACAATTTAATGCGGAGTTGAAAGCCTCAGAAGCATTTAAACAACAATTATCATCTATTATAAATCTATACCAAGCACTTGGTGGTGGATGGACGGTAGATATACCTAGACAAGCAAACTAATTTAATCTTAATAATAATGAAAAATATATCACACAAACAACCTATTGATGTCTTTTTAAAAATTACCATTTTATCTATTGTATTAGTATGGAGTTTTTTAATAGTAAAACCTTTCGTAACCATTATTGTTTGGTCTGTATTGGTGGGTATTGCCCTATATCCTGTTTATGAAAAAGTAATTAAAGCTTTTAAAGGAAAAAAGAAGAGTTTAGTAACCACTCTTTTTATTTTAATTCTATTGGCCATAATTGTTGTGCCCACCATTCAATTGTCTACCTCAATTGTGACCAGTTCTGTAGAGTTTAAGGAGAGCTTTGAAGCGGGTACAATTAAAATACCACCTCCATCCAATGAAGTAAAAGAATGGCCGATTATTGGAGAGAAGGTATTTGATTTATGGACACAAGCCAATGCAAACCTTCAGAATCTTATTACAGAGCATAGAGAAGCTTTAGGAAAAATATTTGGTTCATTATTTAGCAGTTTTACTGGATTAATGGGTTCTGTGTTTTTGGCACTTTTTTCGTTGATTTTTGCTGGAGTTTTTATGTATTCTGCAGAAAGTGGTTATAAATCTAGTGTGCTATTAGGTAATAGGTTGATAGAAGGCAAAGGTGAAGGATTGGTACAAATGATAATTAGTACGATTAGAAGTGTGGTGAAAGGAATTTTACTTGTGGCAATAATTCAGGCCGTTTTAGCCTATATAGGATTTGCGGTTATTGGTTTACCTGCAGCAGGATTTTTTGCGCTCATTGTGCTTGTGTTTGCTATTGTTCAAATACCAGCTTTGTTGGCCATGATTCCTGCCATAGGCATCGTCTTTTCTATAGCGGACACTACACCTGCTATCATATTTACTGTATATGCAATAATAGTGTCTTTATCTGATAATGTTTTAAAACCGATGTTATTGGGCAAAGGATTAGAAACACCAATGTTGGTGATATTAATTGGTGCTCTAGGAGGAATGATGTCTATGGGAATGCTCGGTCTTTTTATTGGCCCGGTAGTATTATCTGTGGTGTATCAGTTATATATCAAATGGGTTGAAGAAGCTCGTGAAATTGAGTAGACTTGTGTAGGTGTAGATAAGAACTAATGCCAATGGCTAGAGTGGTTGATCACAATTGAAATATATAGTCCCACAAAAATCACACTAACGATAAATTTAAGAGTTGTAGAAGCCAAAAATCCTAAAAAAGAACCAATAGCGGCTTTGGTTGCTCTATTAATTTCTGGTTTATATAAGATTTCACCGATAAATGCCCCGATAAATGCGCCAATTACAAATCCAAATGGAAAGGGAGAAATTAATCCTATAATTAAACCTATAGTAGTACCGTAGGCTCCATATTTGCTGCCGCCAAATCGTTTAGTGCCCATCGATGGAATGATATAATCTAATATCCAAATCACTAAAGAAACGGCTAGAGTAATGCCTAGAAATGAATAGCTTACTGGAACCACACTTGTTAAATGTAAAAGCAGCAAGCCAATCCATCCAGTTATGGGGCCTGGTAGAACTGGTAAAAATGACCCTGCAATACCTAAAAGTGTAAAGATAAACCCAATAACAAGTAAAAACCAATCCATAACTTTTGTAAAGCAGTGAAGATACTAAAATTATAAATGAGTAAATATCATAATATTTTATACATTTGGAACAATCAATTATTATAACCAAACATTTATTATGAAAAATTTAAAACTTATTTTAAAGTATTTAGGCTTAGCGCTACTGGTAGTATCTTTAGCCGTAGCCTGTAAAAAGAAGAGTGAATCTAGCCCAGAAGAAGATGTAGAGGTAGAGACTATTGTTGTAGAAGAGAAAGTAGAGGGAGATGATGATACTACCAATGAAAGTTCAGGAAGTTCGAGCACACACCAATCTAGTACAGATCAATCTAATGAAGGCCAATCTGTAGCAACCGAGAAAGCAGCTGAAGCGGCTACTGAAGAGGTAGATGCCGTTGATGTAGATAACGATGTACAAGAAGTTGAGGTGGTAGAATTCGTTACATTTTTTAATGTTGAACAAGTACCAGTATATCCTGGTTGTGAAGATGCTGCAGATCAAAAAGCATGTTTTAATAAAAAAATATCAGCATTCGTGTCACATAATTTTGATGAGGATGTGGCTAAAGAGATTGGACAAACAGATACTTCGGATTCAAAATTAGTTGTTAATTTTATTATTGATAAAAACGGTAATGTAACGCAGGTTAAGGCTGTAGGACCTAATGATGCGATGACAAAAGAAGCTGAAAGAGTGGTAAAAAGATTGCCACAATTTAAGCCAGGTACTGTAAATGATGTACCAGTGAATGTACAATATGCTTTGCCAATTGATTATAAAGTAAAATAGTATTGATAAAAAACCCAAACTTTTAAGTTTGGGTTTTTTATTGACATTTGTAACTAAAAAATTAGTTAAAACTAAATATTTAGTTATATTTGTATTTTAAAACTAAAAGATTAGTTGAATATGAAAAAAAGATTAACCAAAGCGGAAGAGCAAATCATGCACATTTTATGGGGGCTAGAACAAGCAACTATAAAAGAGATTATTGAAAAAATGCCTTACCCAAAACCTGCCTATAACACAGTATCTACTATTGTTAGAATTCTTGAGAACAAACAATTTGTAGCACATAGACCTTTGGGCAAGGGATATCAATATTATCCAATTTTAGGTAAAGAAAGTTATAGTAAGCAAAGTATTAAAAACTTAGTGGATGGTTATTTTGAAGGATCATTTAAAAGTTTGGTTTCATTTTTTGTAAAGAAAAATGATGTTGATATTGAAGATTTAGAAAGAGTATTAAACGAATTAAAAAAAGATAAAAAATAATCATCATGCTTAATTATATCATTCAGGTATTAACCATACAAATAGTGTTTTTATTGATTTATGACTTAGTCTTACGTAAAGAAACATTTTATCAATGGAATAGGGTTTATTTATTATCCACCTCGGTACTGGCCTATATTCTACCTTGGTTAAAAGTTCCCCAAGTACAAGAAAAATTGCCAACAGAGTATACAATACTATTGCCAGAGGTAATGATTAACGCAGATGGTTATTTAGAGGAAAATGTGGTAAATGTTGCCCACTATTTTGATTGGCTTGGTTTTGTATACTTGTTAGGTGTGATTATAATGGCGGTAGTTTTTTTATCTAAGATGATTCAAATTGTTTGGTTGACAAAATGTAATCCTAAAACTAAAAAAGAATTCTACCACCTTATAAGTATAACCAATAGTACGACAGCCTTCTCATTTTTTAATTATATTTTTATTGGGACGGGTACTTGCCAAAAAGAGCAAATTATTAAACATGAATTAGTTCATGTTAGGCAAAAGCATAGCGTGGATTTATTGTTTTTTGAATTTCAAAAAATAGTATGTTGGTTTAATCCTATAGTTTATATTTATCAGTCCAGAATTACCGAATTACATGAGTTTATTGCAGATAGCAAAACTGTAAATCCTAAGAATAAGCAAGTATATTTTGAAAGTCTACTCAGCCAAATATTTCAAGTCAGTCAGTTTTCATTTGTCAACTCATTTTATAAAAAATCACTTATTAAAAAACGTATCATTATGTTAGGAAAAGTTAAATCGAGAGAAATCTTAAAGTTAAAGTATTTGTTATTTATACCAGTATTAGCAATCATGTTGGTGTATACT
>JAUIJW010000054.1 GCA_030431085.1 Bacteroidia bacterium | reverse complement strand
TGAATTATGAAAATAATAAAAAAGACTATTGTTATTGTGCTTTGGCATCCATTAAATATTACTTACCATCTAAGAACATTGACGACAACATAATTAGTAATTTAACTTTAGATAACTCTGACAGAAAAAGAAAATTCAATTTCAAGCCCAATTAAATATAGTTAATGCAAAGTATGGTTTTAGTAAACCAATTAAAACCTCGGTAATTTACCGAGGTTTTTATTAAGCATGTTGGCTTATTAAAATTTAGGGTTTGTATAGGTTTAAGTAAAAGTGAGGGCACAGAAGGTTGGGCTTCTTAACTTTTATCATTCGAACAATTAAGTAAAAGCTTCCTAAGTTGGCTATCCAACTGTCTTTAGTGGTAAAATGCAGGTTATATTCATTCCTATTGAAATCAACTTTATAATTTTAAAGTAATGATTTAAGTCATAAAGCTAGAAGCGGAGTCTTAACTCTTAATAAAGAAGGTGTTCGCTGTTATAAAAAAAATCACTAGTGTTGTGAGAAGAGCAAGAAACAAAATTATTGACTACAAATTAATGATGCTCTACTTTGATGAATCAATGTGATGGATTGCTATGACGATACGTTGATGAGATTTGATCGTAATCAGTTTGTAAAATTATTTAAATATTTTGTACCTTATGAAAATAACTAATAAAAATCAATATTATGGCCATTTTAAAAGTAATAGAAGTTATGGCAGATTCTACAGTAAGTTGGGAAGATGCTACAAAAAATGCAGTAGCTCATGCTGCAAAAAGTGTTAATCACATCAAATCTGCCTTCGTACAATCGCAAAGTGTTGTGGTAAAAGACGGAGGCGTTTCTGAATTTAGGGTAAATGTTAAAATTACATTTGAGGTAAAATAAAACTATGAATTACTCTGAGTAATACCCTAATTATTATCCTTAAAAGTATAGACCTTCAGAATTAATGAAGGTCTTTTTTATTTGTCAAACATATGCGTCTTAATTTTTGGTTTATTATTAAGAAACTAGGTGAAGATTTAAAAATACTTCAAAGTAAATTTTGATTTGCTATAAAAAACCTCTTATTTTAGGGCGTTTTTAGAAAAATTATAGCTAACCTTTTTAATGTATTATGTATGACTGCCCAGTTTGAATCTTTAGATTATATTGTTTTTATAGCTTATGCCGTATTAATTTTAGGTGTTGGTCTATGGGTGTCAAGAGATAAAAAAGGGCATCAAAAAAATGCGGAAGATTATTTCTTGGCTAGCAAGTCTTTACCATGGTGGGCCATAGGCGCCTCTTTAATAGCGGCTAATATTTCAGCAGAACAATTTATTGGTATGTCGGGCTCTGGATTTGCATCTGGTTTAGCTATAGCATCTTACGAGTGGATGGCCGCGCTAACGTTGTTAATCGTAGGGAAATTTTTCTTGCCCATTTTTATAAAAAAAGGAATATATACCATACCAGAATTTGTTGAGCAACGATTTTCAACAAACCTAAAAACAATATTGGCTGTATTTTGGATAGCACTTTATGTGTTTATCAACTTAACAACCGTACTTTATCTTGGCGCTTTGGCTTTACAAACCATATTAGGAATTCCGTTGATATACGGTGTAGTTGGTTTGGCACTATTTGCTGTAGCGTATTCATTATATGGGGGTTTGTCTGCCGTAGCATGGACAGATGTGATACAGGTGGTATTTTTGGTATTAGGAGGGTTGGTAACCACCTATCTTGCTTTAAATACAGTATCGGGGGGAGAAGGAGTTGTTGAAGGAATGAAAATGGTTTATGATGAAGTGCCCGAACGATTTGCTATGATTTTAGATAAGTCGAATCCAGAATATAAAAATCTACCTGGTTTAGGCGTACTTATAGGTGGTATGTGGGTGGCTAATTTGTATTATTGGGGCTTTAACCAGTATATTATACAAAGAACACTGGCGGCAAAGTCGTTACCAGAAGCGCAAAAAGGTATTTTATTGGCCGCTTTTTTAAAACTATTAATTCCTTTAATTGTTGTAATTCCAGGTATTGCAGCTTATGTGATGGTGAACGATCCGCAAATTTTAGCTAGTCTAGGCGAAGCAGGTATGCAAAATCTACCTTCAACAGATCAAGCAGATAAGGCATATCCTTGGTTATTACAATTTTTGCCAACCGGATTAAAAGGGGTGGCGTTTGCAGCTTTAACTGCGGCAATAGTATCTTCATTGGCATCAATGTTAAATTCTACATCAACCATTTTTACAATGGATATTTACAAACAATACTTTAAACCTCAAGCGAGCGATAAAGAAACTGTTAAAATTGGTAGAATTTCTGCTTTTATAGCTTTGATAATAGCGTGTTTAATAGCGCCTTTGTTAGGTGAGTTAGATCAGGCTTTTCAGTACATCCAAGAGTATACAGGGGTGGTAAGTCCAGGTATATTAGCAGTATTCTTATTAGGATTATTCTGGAAAAAAACAACCAATAAAGCGGCTATTGTAGGAGCCTTAGTGTCTATACCAATAGCCATGTATTTTAAAGTGGCTCCAAAAGGGTGGTCTTCAAATTCTATGTTTGTAGATGTGCCATTTATGGATCAAATGGGTTATACAGCCATTTTAACAATGATTGTAATTGTGGTAGTGAGCCTATGGCAAACTAAGGGTAACGATGATCCTAAAGGTATACCATTACAAAAAGAACTTTTTAAAACGTCGGCTAAATTTAATATTGGGGCCTTTGCAGTTATGCTCATTTTGGTGATGTTGTATGCCGCATTTTGGAATTAAATGGTAGGTCAGAAAAGTATTGATACATGATTAAAGTGACCTTTAAAGAAAAGGTAGGCTACGCTCTAGGAGATTTTGCTACCTCGATGTTTTGGAAGCTTTTTTCAATGTTCTTAATGATCTACTATACGGATATTGTAGAGCTTTCTCCAGCTGCTGTAGGTACAATGTTTTTTATAACTAGACTGTGGGATGGTGTGAACGACCCAATAATGGGAGCCATTGCAGATAGAACAAAATCTAAATACGGTAAGTTTAGACCCTATCTATTGTGGGGTGCTATTCCTTTTGCCATTATCGGTGTTTTAACGTTTTCCAATTTTGATTTCTCGCCATCAGGTAAGCTGGTTTACGCTTATGTGTCTTATACCTTAATGATGATGGCGTATACTTTTGTTAATGTGCCTTATGCCTCATTATTGGGTGTAATGACCAATGATTCTAATGAAAAAACTAGCTTGGCCTCAGTGCGGTTTGTAGGTGCTTTTGCCGGAGGCATTTTTATGACGGCTACCATACCCTATTTTCTAGATTTGTTTAATAAGAGCCATACATGGAATAATGGATATCAAGCGGCAGCCATGATATATGCCAGTATTGCAGCCTGTTGTTTTGTTGTTTGTTTTTTATGGACCAAAGAAAGATTAAAGCCTCTACCAACTGTATCAACAATAAAGGAAGATTTTAAAGATCTAGCACAAAATAATCAATGGTTCGTTATGTTAGGCGCGTGTGTAGCCTTTTTAATTTTTACCTCACTGCACGATGGTATTATGATGTACTATTTTAAGTACTACGTTCAAAACCAGTCGTTGTATTATTTTGGAGATGTTACATGGCAAGAAATTGCCGGTGCCTTTATAACAGTTTGGCTTATGGCCAATTTAGTTGGAGTGTTATTGGTAAAACCTATATCAAAAAGAATGGGTAAAAAACAAACCTTTTTACTAGCAATTATTTTGTGTGTAGTATTTAGCTTGTGTTTTTATTTGTTCAAGCCATCAGATGTTTGGCTTATGTTTTTAAACAATATCATTATTGGTATTGCCTCTGGTGTTGTAGCTCCATTATTTTGGTCGATGTATGGAGATATTACAGATTATTCAGAATGGAAAACAGGTAGAAGAGCCACAGGTTTAGTCTTTAGTTCTTCGTCGATGTCGCAAAAAATTGGATGGACAATTGGTGGCGCTGCAGCAGGATGGTTATTGGCAGCATATGGATTTGAAGCCAATGTAGAGCAGTCTGAAGCATCGCTTAAAGGGGTTAAATTAATGATGAGTGTGTACCCCGCTATTGGGGCCCTAATATCTGCAGTATTCATTATGCGATATACCCTAGATGATGATGTTATGGAAAAGATTCAAAAGGAGCTCTATATTCAAAGAAATAAGAAAGCTCAATAAGCTACTCAAAACAAGCATGATAAATGCATAATATTGCAAAAAATTTGCAAATACGTTCTAAAAATTATTATATTGCTTTATTATATTTGATTATTCATTGAATGAAAAAGGCGGTTAGACAAGAAATCATTATAGAAGCGGTAAATGCCAAAGGCAGAGTTGGATCTACAGATTTAGCACATCAGTTAGAAGTTTCGGAAGATACGATTAGACGAGATTTAAATGAATTGGCTAAAAACGGTTTTCTTAAGAAAATACATGGTGGAGCAGAGAGTGTTAGTTTAAAACTATTCTCTTATAACAAAAACCTAGTTGTTTATAACGATAAAAAAGAAATTATAGCCAAAAAGGCCGCTCATTTGATTAAAAATGGTACTTCGGCCATAATAAGTGGTGGTACTACAAACCTTACCTTTGTTAGATTTTTACCTCATGATTTAAAAGCTACTATTTATACCTATTGTCTACCTATTGCCTTAGAATTAGCCAGTCATCCTAATATAGAATTGTTCTTTATTGGTGGTAAAATTGAAAAAAATGCAATGGTTACTATTGGTTTAGACGTAATGCAAAGGTTAACTAGTATAAAAACAGACTATGCTTTTTTAGGTACAGAAGCTTTATCTGAGCATGGCATGACAGAAGAGTCTTATGAAGTTTCTTGCATAAAAAGACAATTTATTAGCGGGGCAACTCATACCATTTCTTTAATTACTTCAGAGAAAATAGGTGTTAAAGCAAGCCATAAAGTATGTAACTTATCTCAAATTTCTACCCTAGTAACAGAGCTAGACCCAAGTGATCCCAAGCTTGATATTTTTCATAAAAACGATATTAAAGTGCTATAATGAGTTCATTTTTTGAATGGCAGGAATTATAAATGTATAAATAGCTTGTTTTCTATTGCTTTATACTTAAGATAATCAGTTATTTAGAGTGAAAATGATTGACTGTAAATTTTGTTAAAATATATTTTTTTATTCAAAATAATATATTTTATTTGCAAAATAATTACCCATTAGATTGGGTGTAGCTGAACATTGTGAACCGTGTTTTTAACATCGGGCTTTTGAGCATCAGGAAGTTATATTCAAAAGCAGCTTATGATATAAGCAACCGGTATTTAAAGCTAACTTCCGTATTAAAAAGATTACTTCTGGTAAAATTCTTTACCTATTTTCCTATTATTATAGCCATCATTAGGGTTTAATTTTGATTGAACACCCCCCTTAGCGGAACCATTTCAATGTGTAATTTTTAAGCCCTTATAATAATGAATACTAAGTATATAGATTTAATCAATCAAACTTTTGATTTTCCTCAAAAGGAATTTAAACTGAGGCGAGACACACTTCTTTTTCATGATCTTGATTTAGATCAACTGGTGAAAGAGTATGGTGCTCCGCTAAAATTCACCTACTTACCTCAAATATCAAACAACATCCAAAGTGCAAAACAATGGTTTAGAGAAGCCATGGATAAATATCAATATAAAGGAAAGTACAATTATTGTTACTGCACTAAAAGTTCGCACTTTAAACATGTGCTGGATGAGGCGTTGAAGAATGATATACATATAGAAACGTCATCGGCGTTTGATATTGATATTGTTGAAAATTTAAAGAATCAAGGCAAAATTACAAATGAAACTTATGTGCTTTGCAACGGATTTAAAAGAGAAAAGTATATCACAAATATTGCAAGACTAATTAATCATGGACATGATAAATGTATTCCAATAATTGATAACTATGAAGAGTTAGATTTACTAACAACGGCCATTAAAGATAGTTTTAAAATTGGTATTAGAATAGCTTCTGAAGAAGAACCTAAATTCGAGTTTTACACGTCGAGATTAGGCATAGGTTACAAGAATATTGTGCCTTTTTACAAGAATCAGATCATGAATAGACCTCAGGTGGAATTGAAAATGCTTCATTTTTTTATCAATACAGGTATTAGAGATAATGCTTATTACTGGAATGAATTGTTAAAATGCCTAAAGGTCTATATCAATTTAAAAAAGATTTGTCCAAGTTTAGATAGCTTAAATATTGGGGGAGGTTTTCCAATAAAAAACTCTTTGGTTTTCGAATTTGATTATGCTTACATGATTGATGAAATCATCAATCAAATTAATACGACTTGCGCGGAAGCAGGAGTAGAGGCTCCTCATATATTTACAGAATTTGGAAGTTTTACTGTAGGTGAAAGTGGTGGTGCCATCTACGAAGTTTTATACCAAAAACAGCAAAATGATCGCGAAAAGTGGAATATGATTAACTCTTCTTTTATTACTACATTACCAGATACCTGGGCTATCAATAAAAGATTTATCATGTTGCCAATCAATCGATGGAAAGATGATTATGAACGTGTTCTTTTAGGAGGATTAACTTGCGATAGTGACGACTATTATAATAGTGAACAGCATATTAATGCCATTTATTTGCCCAAATTTAATGCCCAAAAGCCATTATATATTGGTTTTTTTAATACGGGGGCTTATCAAGAAAACATAGGGGGTTATGGCGGTTTGCAACATTGTTTGATACCAGCGCCAAAACATTTACTAATTCAAAAAGACGATCAGGGTAAATTAAAAGTAACGGTATTTAAAGAGCAACAAAAAAGTGAGGATTTTTTAGAAATTCTCGGGTATCAATAATTAACAACTAAGAATAATAAATAACTTACTCAAATGAATACAAGAGCTTATGCTGGAATTCGAGAAGAATTAACTAAGCTTAATAAAGCTGAAATTGTTTTAATTCCCGTGCCTTACGACGGTACAAGTACATGGCAAAAAGGGGCGGATAAAGGGCCAGATGCTTTTTTAGAGGCTTCAGAAAATATGGAGCTGTACGATATTGAAACAGGCTATGAGGTATATCATAAAGGGGTGTACTTGGCCGATGCAATTACAGAGAAATCATCACCAGAAGCAATGGTGGAAGCTGTATATCATACAACAAAACAGTATATTAATAAGAATAAATTTGTTACTGTCTTTGGAGGTGAGCATTCCATATCTATTGGTACAATTAGAGCATTTAACGATTGTTTCGAAAACTTAACGGTGGTTCATATAGATGCGCACGCAGATTTACGAAGGAGGTATCAAGGTTCATCATATAATCATGCCTGTGCTATGTATGAGGCTAGTCAGTTGTGTAATTTGATTCAAGTTGGTATTAGGTCGATGGATATTTCAGAAAAAAGCGTATTAGATAGCGAAAAAACTTATTTTGCTCATGACATTGCTATCAGTGATAATTGGATGGATAATGCTGTAGACCAAATGACTAATAATGTGTTTATTACTTTTGACTTGGACGCTTTAGATCCATCAATTTTGCCAAGTACTGGCACTCCAGAGCCAGGAGGGTTATTATGGTATGAAACCTTAGAGTTTTTAAAGATTATTTTTAAAGAAAAAAACGTAGTTGGATTTGATATTGTAGAACTTTGTCCTAACCAATATGATAAATCCTCAGACTTTTTAGCGGCTAAGTTGTATTATAAAATGCTGAGTTATAAATTTTGGGAAGACCCAGATGAAGATGAGTCAATAGATAAGGCTACCGTGAAATTAAAAAGCAATCATAATCATAAATTTGAAGACGATGAGTACAACTATGAATAAACCTATTTCAAACTTTATTGACAAGTATTTCTTGCATTTTAATGCAGCTTCATTGGTTGATGCCGCTAAATCTTATCAAGAACAATTAGATCAAGGTGCTAAAATGATGGTTACTTTGGCAGGGGCGATGAGTACCGCAGAAATAGGTAAAATATTTGCAGAGATGATCCGTCAAGATAAAGTACATATCATTTCCTGCACAGGGGCTAACCTTGAAGAAGATCTAATGAATTTAGTAGCACATTCACATTATAAACGGGTACCGCATTATCGTGATTTAACACCTAAAGAAGAATGGGAACTATTGGAAAGCGGTTTAAACAGAGTTACAGATACTTGTATACCAGAAGAAGAAGCTTTTAGGCGTTTGCAAAAGCATATTTATAGCATATGGCAAGAAGCTGATTTTAATAGTAAACGCTATTTTCCGCATGAGTATATGTATCAATTATTGCTTTCTGGTGTGTTAGAGAAATATTACGAAATAGATTTGAAAGATTCTTGGATGTATGCTGCAGCAGAGAAAAACTTACCCATAGTGGTACCAGGTTGGGAAGACAGTACTATAGGTAATATATTTGCCAGTTATGTACTAAAGGGTAAATTGAAAGCTAACACCGTAAAATCGGGTATTGAATACATGACATTTTTGGCCGACTGGTATACAGACAATTCTAATCAAGGGATTGGTTTTTTTCAAATTGGAGGCGGTATTGCTGGTGATTTTCCCATCTGCGTGGTACCAATGCTGTATCAAGATATGGAGAGAGTAGACACTCCATTTTGGAGTTATTTTTGCCAGATTAGTGATTCAACTACAAGTTATGGCTCTTATTCTGGAGCCGTTCCTAATGAAAAAATCACTTGGGGTAAATTAGATATAGACACACCCAAGTTTATCATAGAAAGTGATGCTACCATTGTAGCACCATTAATTTTTGCTTATATATTAGAGATGTAAATTATTAAAGTCATGTTACGAAAAATTATTGATTATAGTAAATTGAACGATGATTTACTTATACTATTAACAGAGAAATTTCCCAATGGGTATAGTGATGATGATATCCTTGCCTTTAGAAATGCACAAAATGAAATTATAGAAGCGGTTGAAATTAAAACAGAAGAAGTGACTTATTTGGTAAAGGTGGGTAAAAAATTACAACAAGCCATAGAAGATTTTCAAGATGATGAAGAAGATAGTCAGGATGAGAAAATTTTAGACGATAATAATTTCGAAGATTTAGAAAAAGGTTTGTCTGAAGATTTAGATTAATCCTCTTTGATTTATCATAAACCGTAAGGGTTTTAAAGCAGAGAGGGTATCTTATCTAATAACTAATCAACTGAGTGATCTTTAAGGATATAGAGATTAAATCTTATTTTTGTTTAATTGAATAACAAAAATGTTTCAATTAGGGTAGTTTAGATATGGAATTTTTTAAAGGAGTTAGCTTAGATATAAAAACAGTATTATTGATTATTTCAATACTGATTGCGGCCACAGTCTTAACCAGAACATTACGTTGGTTGATTAATAAATTTTTTAATGCGGCTTCAAAAAAATTAAAAGTAGACCCTACAAATTATAAGTTTTTTAAAAATGCGGTTTCGCTTATTATTTGGTTTGGCGCCATTGCAGCGATTATTTCTTTAATACCTAAATTAAAAGCTTTTGCCATTACGTTGTTAGCCGGTGCCGGGGTGTTGGTAGCCATTATCGGATTTGCAGCACAACATGCGTTTTCTAATATTATTGGAGGTATTTTTGTGGTAATTTTTAAACCATTTAGGGTTGGTGATATGATTAAAGTAGGTACGTTAGATTATGGAGTTGTAGATGATATTACATTAAGACATACGGTCATTAATAATTTTGAAAATAAACGAATCATTATTCCAAATGCTGTGATTAGCTCAGAAACTATCGTCAACGATAGTATTGATGATACAAAAGTTTGTCGTTTTGTGGAAGTGGGTATTAGTTATGATAGTGATATTGATTTAGCCCTTAAAATTATGAGAGAAGAGGCTATGATACACCCAAAATGTATAGATGCTAGAACAGTACGAGATAAAAAAAACAATGTACCTCAAGTGGTGGTTAGAGCCATGAGTTTTGGTGATAGTAGTATTAACCTAAGAGCCTATGTTTGGACCCGAGATCCTCTTCAAGCTGTACAGATGCATTCTGATTTAAATATTGCCATAAAAAAAAGATTTGATGCCGAGGGTATAGAAATTCCATATCCTTATCGCACCTTAGTCTATAAAAAAGACCTGCCAACAAATACTTAGTATGACTGCTTTTTTATTGTTTTAATACCTTGTCTAAATCATTTTTTGATATTTGTAATAATTCACTTTTAACAAGCCTTTGTGTAAGAATTTTCCAATTAGCATCTTGCTTAAAGATAGATTTTAAAATAGGTAGAGCTTTATCTATTTGCTGGTTGTTAATTAAATTTATGGCATACCAATATTGCATTTCAATATGGTTTGGAAAAAGTTTTTGTGCTTCGAGGTATAAAGATTCCGCTTCTTTTGAGTTGCCCTTTTCCATGGCTAAATCTCCTTTATTCATAAAGTCATAAGCTTTATGAATGGTTATTAATCGCTCTAACTCTGCAATAGGATTTTGATGATCTTCTACTCTTAAATCCATTACGGTATCCTCCCAAGAATTACCTGTAGCTGTACCTTTTACAATTAAAATAGCGGCAGACTGTCTACCTCTAATGTCTCCTTTTTCATTTTCGGCAGCTTTTAAAGCCGCAAGCATTCTTTCACTTAAAGATCCTTTATGCTGCTCAAAAGCTGTTGCCATAGCATTCCAAACAGTATTTTTTAGCATCATATTGGCTTGAACAGAAAAATGTTTACCTTGATAATGACCCGCTTCTGCAATACATAGTTTACCTGTATGTGTTGCTACCTTACCAGTTTGATTTAAAAAGGCAACTTGCCGATACATTTCTCCAGAATCATTGGCTAATAAATCATCAAGAGCCTGTTGAGGTGATAATCCTTGTTCCATTAAGGTAAGTCCTTTTGGACCGTAACTAGGATTCGCCAATGACTGTGTGGCCACAACACCCACTCCAGCTTTACCATAAGTTACAACACTACCAACACTAAACCAATGACTTTGTACAGCAACTCCCATCTCACCTGTAACAGAGTCTCTAGCTACAATAGAGTAGGTATGTGTAAATGGTTCTGATTTTTTGTAAGATTGGCCACTTAAAAATGTGCTGAAAAGAACTAAAATAAGAAAAACTGAAGCTTTCATTGATTTTGAATTAAGTTAATAATGCCATGCAAATTAATAATTCTTTTGAAAACATCTTGTCCATAAAAAGATTAAATAATTGCAGCTTATTAAATCATAGAATTCTTAACAAGATGTTAGATTATTATAAGAATGGTTATGCCTTTAAGCTATAATCATATACCTAACACAATAGCCCTTGACTTAAAATGCTAATTAAATCTTAGAATAATGACTAGATCTCGGTGTATGTCATATTGCTATTTAGATAAAAAGATGACAATCGTCACAATCTTTAACTTCACCGTAATAAGTTTCTCTATATTTATGAAGGGTTTGAATTGGAATACCTAAAAAATATTTTTGAATTCGGGTTACTTTGGCCATTAATCTACCCATTTTCTTGCTGTACCTGTTTTCGTATTTGGTTTGTCTCTTGATATATATTAATTTCATATGTCTAATTTTAATAAATAAATAATTGATGTACTTTGTTAATGCATAAGATACATTAGCAAAGCCATGTTGTTGTAAAATAGGCTTAATGATTTTTATAATATAAACCTACTTTAAATTTGAAATAATGTTAG
>JAUIJW010000262.1 GCA_030431085.1 Bacteroidia bacterium | reverse complement strand
ACTGCTTGATTTAATTTCTTTAAAACGTATTTCTTGGTGTCGTTTGAGTAATTAGCATGATTATCGTTATGATTTAATCTCTCTTGCCACCATTGAATTTCTTCAGGATTTCTAATAAACATGTATTCTACTCCAATAGAATCACAGTACATTCTATCTAAATGACCAATGATATCTCTCAAAGTAGTAGGCTCTAGTCCTAAAATACTACCTGCCTTAAAAACTGTATCTAAATCACTAGGCTCTAAACCAAAGTTTTCGATAGCTAAGGTTGGCGTATAGGTTCTTCTATTTCTAACCGGATTAGTTTTGGTAAATAGATGACCTCTGGTTCTGTAGCCATTAATTAGCTCAATAACCTTAAACTCTTTATTTACATGTTGCGGGATCTCTACCTCAACCTCTTCACCATCTTGATTATATTCGGCATTAGCCAAATCATACCCCTGAAAAAAACTTCTCCAACTAGGCTCAATCGCATCTGGATTCTCTAAATATTGATCGTAAAGATCTGCTATAAACTCTGTATGTACAGTATTTAAAAAGGAAAATCTATCCATTATTTATTTTTATTCTCTTATCTATAAAAAATAAGTAACAAAAATAAGAGGTTTTAATTGAATAGGTATAAAAAAAGTAAATTTTATACTAATTTCATGATATCTGTTATAAAGAAAATCAATAATACTTTCTTTCTTTTTTAGTACCGCTATTTTTCACCTACCAGACTCAAATAATTTTGGTAAAATCTTAAATAAAGTAGACTTCTAAGCCTTATAAAATATACCTGTTGCCGATTGGATAGTTATGAGTATTGCAATAAACTTCGCTATAAATATTCAATTCTGGTTTTGTGGTTTTAAATCTAATGGAAATGTGGAGCACCGGACTTCCGACACTAATCTGTAATTGTTTTGCGATTTCTTCACCAGCCGTCTCAGCATATAACATTTGTTCTGCGCCTCTAATTTCTATCAAATGATTTCTACTTAATGTTTTAAAAAATGATCCATCAACAAAATCTTTTGCTTTTAACAATGGTAACGCTAAACTTGAGTACCAGTTTTGCTCAAGCATTACCGGCACATCATTAATATACCTCAACCTTTTAAAAAAAACACTATCAGATTTCAACTCATTAGCCTTCAGTTTAAACCCAATCAAATCACTCCATGGCGTCAACTCTGGGCTTTGAAGCACAATAGTTTTAACATCGTCTCCAGCAGCTTCAGAAAACCCTTTAACTGTAAGCAATCCTAAAGCTTTCATTCGCTCAACTACACGACTACCTTTTCCTTTTTCTTTAACAATAAATCCGTCATTTAATAGTTCGTCTAGGGCTTTTCTAATGGTCGTTCTTGTAATACCAAATTGTGCACATACAGCATGCTCTGATGGCAGGTAATCACCTACCTTTAACTCTCCTTGCTGAATCATTTTTTTAAGATGATCTCTAACAATTTTATACTTTGGTTTTTCTGTAGTTGCACTAATTTTCATCTGTATTATGTTTTACAAAACTTCTTTTTCTTTTTTACAAAGATAGGTATTCTTTAGTTCTACCACCATTAGTTATATTGATATTTAACCTGTTAAAACGTATAGGGCAGATCGTTTGGATTGAACTCTACGCAGGCATCAAATCTGCCTGGCACCTGAGCATAGTTCATGGCTATGGTCATACCTATTTCTGAAGTAAAATATCCTTTTAATATCCAACTTCTAAATAACAAAAAATGACCCTGCCCTTCATTTTCTCTTTGTTGCAAGACTTCTATTATTTTAGTTTTATTAGCCAATGAAAGGCTTTTAAATGAGGTTTGATACACTTGATTGACCAGTGCCTTAAATGAATCTATTGCCCTAATAAAATCTATCAATTCCTCTTTGGGTCTACACTCTACCAGTACAGTATTGATATAAGCCCCCACATTTGCGGCCTTTGCCCCGGGTGAAGTTGCCGTTTCTGGAATAATAATTTCTCCTACCTCATTAATAAGGTCAATATCGCTATTAGTCAGCATTTCTCTTTGAGCAGACTCTTTAGCGCAAGACTCAAACATCATCAGTGGTAAACTAATTGTAGCACTTGCACATAAAGTCAACTTTTCTATAAATTCTTTTCTTCTCATGTCAATAAACTTTAGAGTCTTCCTGATTTCAATTCCGCTACAGCGAAATTAGCCG
>JAUIJW010000261.1 GCA_030431085.1 Bacteroidia bacterium | reverse complement strand
AATACCTTTAATAACACCACTATTTACTTTCTCTCTAATAATTTCATTAACCATGTATGGATTGATAGCACTAGCGCCATATCCAAATAGTGTGGCAAAATGATGGGGTTCTCTTGGTTCTGCAGATTCTATAACAATACCAAATTTAGACCTTCTTCTTAACTTGTTTAAAGAGTGATGTACAAATGAACAGGCTAATAATGCAGGAATTGGACCATTAGCTTTATCTGCTCCTCGATCGCTTAAGATAATCACATTATAACCATCATCTACAGCCGTTGCTGTTTGACTTACAATGTTGTTTAATGCTTTTTCAAGAGCATTTAAACCTCTTTTAATATCGTAAAGTATTGGAATTTGAATGGCTTTAAAATCAGGATGACTAATGTTTTTTATCTTGTCTAGGTCATCATTTGAAATAACCGGATTTTGAATTTTTAGTTTTTTACACTGTTCTGGGTTGAGGTTAAAAATATTTCTATCTTCTCCAATGGTTAAACTAATATCTGTAATAATTTCTTCTCTAATACCATCTAAAGGAGGGTTGGTCACTTGTGCGAACAATTGTTTAAAATAGTTATAGAGTAATTGAGGTTTGTCTGATAGAACTGCTAATGGCGTATCTGTACCCATAGAGCCAATAGCCTCTTTACCAGATTTACTCATAGGAGCAATTATGGTATTGATGTCTTCTATGGTGTAACCAAATAACCGTTGTCTCGTGTGGTAGGGTGTAATTTCTATTGGGCATTTATTACCAGTATAAGGTACTTTTTTTAACGGTAATAAATTTTGATTTAACCATTTTCTATAAGGATGCCTTGAGACTACTTCACCTTTTATTTCTTCATCTTCAATAATTCTTCCGGCATTCATGTCTACCAAAAACATTTTTCCTGGCTCCAGTCTACCATGTTTTACAACATTTTCTGGTTTGATATCTAAAACACCAATTTCTGATGACATGATAACATAGCCATTTTTAGTAACGGTGTATCTAGAAGGTCTTAAGCCATTTCTGTCGAGTAATGCTCCAATATAATTACCATCGGTAAAGGGTACGGAGGCAGGACCATCCCATGGTTCCATGATACAAGCGTTGTATTCATAAAATGCCTTTTTATCGTCTGGCATGCTAATGTCTTTTTCCCAGGCTTCTGGTACCATCATCATCATTACTTCGGGTAAAGATCTTCCAGTCATTAGCAAAAACTCTACAACCATATCCATTGATGCAGAGTCTGATTTTCCTTCTAGAATTATTGGAAAAATTTTCTTTACATCTTCACCAAATAAATCACTTTTAATCAGTTCTTGTCTGGCGCGCATTCTACTTACATTACCTCGTAAAGTATTAATTTCACCATTATGACACATGAATCTAAATGGTTGTGCCAGATCCCAAGAAGGTGCTGTATTGGTAGAGAATCGTTGATGTACTAAAGCCAATCTTGTCACCACGAGTGGGTTAGAAAGATCTTGATAGTAATTTCTAATATCTTCAGGTATTAGTAAACCTTTATAAATAACGGTTGTGGTTGAAAAACTTGGGATATAAAATAACTTAGCCTCTTTTAATTTAGAATTTAAGATTTTATGTTCGGCAATTTTACGTGCAGCGTATACTTTGGCATTAAATTCTAAGTTTGTCCATTTTTTATTGCTTTTTCCAACAAAAATTTGTCTAACCTTTGGTTCTGTTTTGGCAGCAATTTCTCCTAAAACAGAAGAGTCTACAGGTACTTCTCTCCAACCTAAAATTTGTAGACCTTGGTTTAAAATTTCTTCTTCTAATGTTTTTACACAATAGTTATATTGATTTACCCCTTGGGGTAAAAATACCATACCTACCGCATACTCACCAGCTTCTGGTAGTTCAAAACTAACTTCATTTTTTAAGAAATTGTCTGGTATATCGATTAATATACCTGCACCGTCTCCAGTTTTACCATCGGCACTAACGGCCCCTCTATGTTCTAATTTAGTAAGTATTTCAAGTGCATCGTGAATAATGCTATTTGGTTTTTCTCCATTAAGACTGCAAATAAAACCAGCCCCACAATTATCATGTTCAAATTCGGGTAAATACACCCCTTGTTTTTCGTAAGCCATAAATATCAAATTTGTACAAAAATAGGTATTTCGATAAAAATAATTTACCAAAAACTGTTAAAGGGTGTAATTAATG
>JAUIJW010000053.1 GCA_030431085.1 Bacteroidia bacterium | reverse complement strand
TTCGCCACCAGATAAGACATAATCACCAATAGAAATTTCAAGTGTTACATGTTTGTCTCTAACACGTTGATCTACACCTTTGTAATGCCCAGTAAGAATTATGATATTCTCTTTAATAGATAGTGTATTGGCTGTGGTTTGATTCAGTGTTTTGGCATCAGGTGTCATATATATCACTTCGTCGTATGTTCTCTCAGCTTTTAGTTTTTCAATACATTGATCAATAGGCTCAATCATGAGTACCATACCGGCGCCTCCTCCAAATTGATAATCATCAATTTTACCATACTTATTAATGGCGTAGTCTCTTAAATCGTGAAAGATAATTTCTACGAGGCCTTTATTTTGAGCACGTTTTAAGATTGAGTGCTCGAACGGGCTCATAATTAATTCTGGTGAAACGGTAATAATATCAATTCTCATAGGGCAAATATAAATGATATTTTAAGTTGGTGTCTACTTTTTTTGACCACAAATCATTCTATGGGCTCCAAAAAAATCTTTTTTCAATTCGACATCGCCAAAATTATATTGTTGAAACAACTGTTTCGTTTCGAGTCCTAAATATTCATTGATTTCAAAATATAGCGCGCCATTTTTGTTGAGCCATTGCCTAGCTATTCTACAAATGGCATCATAAAACACTAATGGCTTATGGTTGTCTACATATAGTGCTAGAGCAGGCTCATGGTCAAGTACATTGCGTTGCATGTCTTTTTGTTCTTGATATCGAACATAAGGTGGGTTACTCACGATTATATCAATGGTCTTATTTTGGGCTATCTGGCTAAAAACAGCTTGACTCTTTTGATGATTGAGAATATCAATCTCTAAAAATTGGATGTGTGTATTGTTATTCCTTGCATTTAATTCTGCAATATTTAAAGCTTTTTTAGAGATGTCTAAGGCATACACGTTGCAGCTTTTAAAATGCTTTTTTAATGCAATAGCAATACAGCCGCTACCAGTGCCAATATCTACAATAGTGAGATGCTCGTTATTAGGATGGTTTTTAATAATCCACTCTACCAATTCTTCGGTTTCTGGTCTAGGGATAAGTACGTTATGATCAACTTTAAAATCATAACCAAAAAAATGAGTTGTACCAATAATATATTGAATGGGCTCAAAATGTTTAAGTCGTTCTGTGGCCTCGTTAAACGATTTAAGTTGCGAGCTGGAAGGTTTAAAATCTCGATTTAGGGCAATATCCACTTTAGTTAAACCGAATAAAGCACTTGTTAACAAATAGAAAAAATTACTAATTTCAGTAGAAGGGTATAAATGATTAAGTGTTAAATCAAACTCTGATTTCAATTGCTGCATGCTCATAATTTCAGATCTTTTAATAACCAGGTATTACAAGCATAATGATTGGTGTTGCCTAGAGGATGATTAATCTTTTTAAATCCGTTTTTAAGATAGAGTTTAATCGCAGCTTTCATATGTGGAAATGTTTCAATATAGCAATAGTGATATTTAGATTTTATGGCAAATTCTAATGATGTTAAGATAAGTTTTTTACCAATTTTTAATCCTCTAGCTTGGGGTAGCATATACATTTTTTGTAATTCACAATACGATTGGTCGTAAGCGTTTAGTGCCTTTATGCCGCACCCACCAACAATTTTTTGATTTAAAAGAGCTACAACATATTGGCTACCTGCATCTTGGTAGGCTTCATACATAGCCTCAGTTTCTTTGTCGTAATAGGCGGTGCCTTTGATGGCTGCATTAAATTCAATTAAATTAGACTTAATGATACGGCAGATATCCTGATTGTCTTCAGGGCGAATGGGTCTAATTTTTAGCTCTAGGTTTAACATTACTGCAAAAATAACTTTTCAATGGTAATGTAAAGCATACTTTTTTTAATTTCGCTCTAAGAAAGATTTATGAAAGCTATTCACGAAAAGTATATGCATAGGTGCCTAGAATTGGCACAGAAAGGGTTAGGGACAACATACCCTAATCCTATGGTGGGTAGTGTTATTGTGTACCAAAATAAAATAATAGGAGAGGGGTGGCATTATCAGGCAGGTTGGCCGCATGCAGAAGTTAATGCTATTAACAGCGTAAAAGATCGAGCTTTATTATCTAAATCTACCCTATATGTTAATCTTGAACCGTGCTCTCATCATGGTAAAACACCTCCTTGTGCTGATTTGATTATTAAACATCAAATCCCTCGGGTGATAATTGGGTCTATTGATAAAAATAGCGCAGTAAATGGAAAAGGAATAATTAAGTTGCAAAATCATGGCTGTGAGGTTGTTGTTGGTGTTTTAGAGCAAGAATGTTTCGAGTTAAACAAAAGGTTTTTTACTTATCATGAAAAAAAGAGGCCTTATATTATATTAAAATGGGCGCAGTCAAAAGATGGTTTTATAGCACCTGATTCTCAAAAAAATAATGAGCAGAAGCCTTATTGGATTTCTAATGAACGTTCGAAACAATTGGTGCATCAATGGCGCACCGAAGAGCAGGCTATATTGGTTGGTACGCGAACGGTGTTACACGATAATCCTAAATTAACGACAAGAACCTATCAGGGTAAATCGCCTGTGAGAATTGTGATAGATAGGTTTTTGAAGGTAAGCAATGATTATAGTGTGCTAGACAATACTGTAACAACATATGTCTATACCGAACAGGAAAAAGATTGCGATTTAAAAAATTTAAATTACATCACTATAGATTTTAAAACCAATGTGGTAACGGCGATTTGTAATCATTTGTATCAAACAGGTATTCAGTCTGTCATTGTTGAGGGGGGTGCTGTTACATTGCAACGTTTTATTGAGCAGAATTTATGGGATGAAGCTAGAGTTTTTATAGGAGATTTGGTTATGAAAGAAGGGCTTAAAGCTCCAGAGGTTAACAGTGCTTGTGTTGCAGATTTATATTTGCAAAATGACAATTTGAAAACATATAAAAATGATTAAAAATCTGATATTTGATTTAGGGGATGTATTCATCAATTTAAACTTTGAAAAAGTAGGTAAAGAGTTGCTGAATGTAGATGATAAAGGCAAGATGGATTGTATTCAGAAATATGAAGAAGGGTATATATCAACTAATGAGTTTGTGACATATTTTGAGCATAAATTATCCGATAAGTCTAAGCGTGATGTGGTAGATTTATGGAATTCTCTTTTAGGCGATTTACCAAATTATCGTATGAAATTCCTTCAAGAAGAATGCAAAGGGTTTAACAAAGTGTTGTTAAGCAATACCAATGCTTTACACGTATCTCATTTTAGTGATAAATATAATGCCAGAATTTTAAAAGAATTTATGAGTTGTTTTTTAAAAACATATTATTCTTTTGAAATGAAGTTAAAAAAGCCAGACCCCAAAATATTTAAAAGTGTATTATTTGATCAGGGATGGAACCCAGAAGAAACTTTATTTATTGATGATAATCTAGAGAATATAGAAAGCGCTAAAACGGTAGATTTAAAAACTTGGCATCTAAAAAAAGGAGAGATGGACGTAGTTGATTTGTTTAAGAAAAACACCCAGTTTTTTTATGGCAAATGAAAGACGAGATATCTATAGAACCATTAAAAGCAAATCAAAAGAGGTACTGTACAAGGTAAAGGGGAGTAAATTTTTTGGTTATGCTTTTCCGGTGCAAACCGAAACAGATGTTCATAAATTATTAGAAGAAATTAGGAACAAACATCATAAAGCAAGGCATTGGTGTTATGCCTATAGTATAGGTGTTGGTGATGTGAAATACCGTGTTAATGATGATGGAGAGCCAAGTAATACAGCGGGGCAACCAATTTATGGGCAAATTTTATCTGCAGATTTAAACAATATACTTATTGTAGTAGTGCGGTATTTTGGCGGCGTAAAGTTAGGAGTTGGTGGTTTGATAAGTGCATATAAATCTACAGCGAAAATGGCGATTGAAGAATCATTAATTGTTCAAAGAACGATAGACGATGTTTTTAAAATAAAGTGCTCGTATGAAGATTTAGATAAAATACTACGTTTGTTAAGCCAGTTAGATTTAAAAATTTTAAAGCAAAATATGGAAATGGATTGTGAGATAGAAGTGGCTGTTAGGCAAAGTAAATCTCCAAAATTTTTATTGAATTTCGAGCAATTAAGAGTTGGAAGAATAGAAAAGAAAAATTAAAAATATTGATAGATTTCATCAAGCAATTTTGAAGGGGCTTTGGTGGGTTTATTCTTCTGCATATTAACAAAAACAAGGCGAGTAAACCCGGTGGTAAGCAACTCATTATTTTCGTTATAGATTTCAAAATCAAATTCAATTTTCACTAATGGCTTTTTTTTGCAAATGGTAACCACAGTAAGCAGATCATCGTATCTAGCTGGTTTAATGTAATCTATATTAAGATTTAATACAGGTAGCATAATACCAGATTCCTCAAGACTTTTATAGCTAACTCCAAGGCTTCTAAGCCATTCTACCCGTCCTACCTCAAAATACTCTGCATAATTACCGTAATACATATAGCCCATTTGGTCGGTTTCACCATAACGAACTCTGATTTTTGTTTCATTTCTGATCATTTTTTTGTAATTTGCATGCGAGGCAGTTTAATCAAAAAAAAATTAAAAATCAATAGGGAAAATATTTTTTTTTAATAAACTTTATTCACAAATTTGTATGACCATTAGGGGAACCTATTTCAGGTTAAAAAAGGGAACATTTACTAACGAAAAACTTTTCAATTATAATGACAAAGACATCCTCATCTGTGTGGAATAACTGCCTGCTTTTTATTAAGGATAACATCAAACCGCAAGCGTATAAAACTTGGTTCGAACCTATAAAACCCATAAAACTATCAGGTGATATTTTAACCATACAGGTGCCAAGTAAATTCTTTTTCGAATGGTTAGAGGAGCATTATATTAAACTGTTAAGAGTGGCGTTGGTAAGAGAGTTGGGAGAAAACGCAAAATTGGTGTACGATGTAAAGATGGAGAACACCTATAGCAATAAAAAACCACATACGGTAAAGTTTCCTAGCTCGAATAGAAAGCCTTTTAATTCGCAAGGAGTTACTGTTCCTTTAGAAATTGATAAAAGAGAGTTAAAGAATCCATTTGTAATTCCTGGTATTCAAAAAGTAAAGATTGAATCTCAGTTAAATCCAAATTATAATTTTGAAAATTTTATAGAAGGAGATTCAAATCGCTTAGCGCGTTCTGCTAGTTTGGCTGTGGCGAATAAGCCAGGAGGTACTTCATTCAACCCATTGTTAATTTATGGAGGTGTAGGATTGGGTAAAACGCATTTGGCTCAAGCAGCAGGTGTTCAAATCAAAGAGAAGTACCCAGAGCGTACAGTGCTTTATATTTCGGCTGAAAAATTCACACAACAATTTATAGATTCGGTTAAAGGAAATACAAGAAATGATTTTATTCATTTTTACCAGATGATAGATGTTTTAATCGTTGATGATGTTCAGTTTTTGTCAGGTAAATCGGGTACGCAAGATGTCTTTTTTCATATTTTTAATCATCTTCATCAAAATGGTAAGCAGGTTATTTTAACTTCCGACAAAGCGCCAGTGGATATGCAGGATATTGAGCAGCGTCTATTGTCTAGGTTTAAATGGGGGTTGTCTGCCGAGTTAATGGCGCCAGATTATGAAACTAGAATTTCAATCTTACAGAGTAAGATGTTTAGAGATGGCGTTGAAATACCAGAAGAAATTGTAGAGTACATTGCAAAAAATATTAAAACTAATGTAAGAGAACTTGAAGGGGTTTTAATCTCTCTAATAGCTCAAGCATCATTCAATAGAAAAGAATTTACGCTGTCTTTAACGAAACAAATTGTAGATAAATTTGTTAAAAATACTAAGAAAGAAGTGTCTATAGATTATATTCAAAAAGTGGTATCAAAGTACTTTGAGATGGATGTAACTACACTTCAGTCTAAAACAAGAAAACGTCATATTGTTCAGGCAAGACAATTGGCGATGTATTTTTCTAAACGTATGACTAAAGCTTCTTTGGCAAGTATAGGGTCTCAAATAGGTAATAGAGATCATGCTACGGTATTGCACGCTTGTAAAACTGTTGATAATTTGACCGAGACAGATAAGCAGTTTAGAAAATACGTTGATGAACTTACAAAAAAGCTTACTTTTTAATTTTAATTGAGATTTTATGCGAATTTTAATGGTTTGTCTAGGGAATATTTGTAGATCGCCATTAGCCGAAGGCATTTTAAAATCTAAGTTATCAGATAATTTTATTGTAGATTCTGCAGGAACGGGTAGTTGGCATGTAGGCAGTTTACCAGATCGAAGGTCTGTCGAGGTGGCAAAAAAATACGGTATTGATATTACAGATCAAAGATGTAGGCAATTTTCTCCTAAGGATTTTGAACGTTTTGATAGAATCTATGTGATGGATAAATGGAATTTAGCAGATGTGCTTGATCAAGCGACAACGAATGAAGATGTCTTGAAAGTAAAGTTGATTCTCGAAGAGCTTTATCCTGATGAAAAAAGAGACGTGCAAGATCCATATCACCATGGTAAAGAAGGTTTTGAAAATGTGTTTAAAATGTTAGATGAAGCTTGTGAAATGATCGCTCAAAAATTGAATACAGATGAGTAGTGACATTGGGAAGTTATATCTTATTCCTACCACGTTAGGTGACAATGAGCCCTTAGAGGTTCTTCCAATTTCTGTAAAAAAAGTTATTGAAAGGGTTGATCATTTTATTGTCGAAAATGAAAAGTCTGCTAGACGTTTTATAAAAAAAATAACTCCTAAAAAGGCTCAACCATCCTTAAAAATTAACGTGTTAGATAAGTTTACATCTGCTTTAGAGTCGCAGAATTATTTAAATGCTTGTGAGCAGGGTTATGATGTTGGTTTGTTGTCAGAGGCTGGGGTGCCAGCTATCGCTGATCCTGGAGCTAATATTGTGTTACAAGCACATCAGAAGGGAATAAGAGTAGTGCCTTTAGTAGGACCTTCTTCGATTGTTTTAGCTATGATGAGTTCTGGTTTAAATGGTCAAAATTTTGCATTTAATGGCTATATACCAATTGATAAAATTCAGAGGAAAAAGAAAATAAAAGAGATGGAGCGATTGTCTCAATCATTAAATCAATCTCAAATTTTTATCGAAACACCATATCGTAATGATAAATTGTTGGCAGATTTATTGGCAACTTTATCGCCAAACACCATGTTATGTGTGGCTGCAGATATCACTTTAAGTGTAGAGTATATTAAAACAATGACTGTTAAAGCTTGGAAAAATGAAAAAGAGCGCTTACATAAGCGCCCTTGTATATTTATTATTCACAAGCTCTAGACTAAGACGATACAGTAGCATTTTTAATGGGCTTAATAAACGACGTATCATAGCCTGCAAACTGTTTCATATAGTGTTTAATGTTGGTACCGTATGCATCTGTAAAAGCGATTGCACCATAACTTCTTAAATATTTTTTTACATTTCCGGCTCCAGCCAAATGAGCAGAGGCAAGAATACCAGATTCTGTAATGGTTATACCATTGATTTTTTTTCCGACAAATCGTTTAATATCTCTTTTTAAAATCCATTTATTTAAAGAGCACAAAGCAATAAAAGCTTGTTCTTGTTGCTCTGGAGAATTTAAAAACGTGTTAAGGTTGTAAATTTTAAGGCGATGCAAAGTCGATTTCCCAAATTGATATTTGCCAATATAGCCTAGAGAGTTTACTTTATGGTATTTACCTTGAGACTCTCTAAAAGCTAAAGCTTCTTTAAAACCAACAAAATTTTTGTGAATTGTTGGGGTATAGATAATTTTAAAAGGCTCTATTTTTTTTCTTACCGTAGGGATGGTATTTGCCTCTGGTAAGTTGTACTGAACTTTTTTATTAATATACCTAGTTTGCATATTGGCTTGAAGCACAGCTATGCATAAGATTGCGATTAACGCAACCAATAAAGCTTTCCGTTTCATAACATTGTACTTTTAGTAGGGGGTACCTAACGATACAATTATTTTTTGGCAAAGATAAGCTTTTTTATTTAATTCGTAAAAGTTAAAAAATGTTAAATAATTGATATGTATCCAATGGAACTTTACTTTGTCTTTTGGGTTAAATTCTACCGTTGGCGCTGGTATTTTAAGGTAGTTAACTAAATTAAATATTGTTTTTAACACAGGAGATTTGGTATTGATTTTTGTGAGGTCTAAATCTAAACTGGTATAAAATTGTCTGTACGTATCTCCTTCAATATTTTCATATTCTGGAACCCCATTAACCCCGTAGCCTACTGCTAAATTAAGCCAAGCCGGAATATTACTTTCCTTAAAGAATGATTTTATGTTGAATGAAAGCCAATATGTTTGTCCGTTATAATCTTTTAAAATTTGCTCTATTGTATTTGAGCCTAGCTTGTCTGGATATAGATCTGCATATGGACTCTTGCTAAAGGAGAATTTAAATTGTATTCTTTGCTCTTGCCAGAGTAACTCTTGACCTATTAACAGTCCGGTACCAGCTGCATTAGCGGCCATATCACCTATTGAAAATCCCCATTCTTTTGAAAAACCATCTAACACTTCAACAGTTGTTAAAAAAACAAATCCTAAAGTAGCACCATAGATAAGTTGGTCTCTTTTAGAAACTCCGGCCCAGTTTAAAGCATTCATGCCAACTTTACCAATGACATAAGAACTGTAAGCATGGCCAACTTTGTCCATTTGCAGCCACTCAGAATTGTCGTTGTAAAAATGAAAACCCGATCTAGGATGATCGGCATACCATAGCTGGTTTAGCCCAATTAAAGTTGCGCCACCCATAACGGCTTCAGAAATAATAACAGTTCGCCGTCTTTTGATATTTAAAGTATCTGATGGTTCGAAAAAGTTTGTTTTTTGCTGTGCCGTTAAATTAGCACCTAGAAATAGTGCTATTAGAAATACCAGTGGTTTATACTTAGTTATGTTGCTAAGATATGGCATTACCTTTTGATGCCTTGTTTGTTAATCCAGTTTTGGTACTTTCTAGCATTTATATTATGTTGAGCAATTGTTTTAGCGAATTCATGAGCGCCAATATTAGTCACACTAGCGCACATGTAGAAGTAGTCGTGATTTTCTGGCTGTAAAACAGCATTGATTGAAGAGATGTCTGGCATTGCAATTGGCCCAGGTGGGAGGCCGAAATTACTGTATGTATTGTAGGGAGAATCTATGGTTAAATCTTTATTCAATACTCTTTTAATGATCGTATCTTGACCGTATTTTTGTTTTATGGCGAAGATAATGGTGGGGTCTGCTTGTAAGGGCCAAAATGCTTTTAGGCGATTTAGGTAAAGCCCTGCAACTCTAGGTCTTTCGGCTACTTTGGCAGTTTCTTTTTGTACGATTGAGGCTAATGTGCTTACCTGTATAGGGCTTAAATTTTGAGCTTTGGCTTGATTAATTCTAGCGTCTGTCCAAAATTTGTGATACTCCTGCAGCATTCTATTTCTAAACTGTTCGGCAGAAGTATTCCAATAGAAATTGTATGAATTTGGTATGAAAACAGAAAGAGCTGTTGTTTTATCAAGTTCATTCTTTTTTAAAAATTCATCGTCTAAAAATGCTTGAATCAACGCAATAGAATCTGCTTCAATTTGTGACGCAATCCGACCTGCTAATTTTTCCAGGCTGTCTTGATTGTTAAAAATAACATTAATAGTTTCTGCCTTACCAGATCTAAGATGGTTGATAAGTTCATTATTATTCATGCCCTGAGTAATTTTAAACTTTCCGGCTCTAATATTGTCATGATATTTTTTACGTTGAGCCACCCAATTGAAATTATTAATGTTGTCAAGGTGAGGAGCGAGAATGAGTTCTAGATCATTGTATGTGGCGTTTGTTGGTATAAAAATGTAGGTGGTTGCTTTAACATTAGGGCTAAATATTTTTTGGTAATAGTTATAGGCTATCGCAGCACCTATAATTAAAACGATAATGATGACAACGAATATTTTCTTTTTCATAATATTTGAGGTTTAATGTATTGGTAAAGTAATACGTCTTTAAATTGTTGATTAGAATATATCCAATCTTTTTTTATACCAGATTTTTTAAAATTTAAGCTTTCAAATAGTTTTATGCTGATGGTGTTATCACTAATAATATTGGCGTAGATCTGATGTAGGTCAAATACATTTATTGCATATTCGATTGTCGTTGAAACAGCATCTTTTGCATATCCTTGGTTCTGATACTCATTTAAAATATAAATTCCAATACCAGCCCTTTTGTGTTGAGGTTCAAACTGAAAAAGATCTACAAGCCCAACAGTTGTATTGGTAGATTTTGTAGCAATAATTAATCTTAACTGTTTGGCTTCATAGATATCGCGGTGAGATTGATTAATATAGGCTTCTAATATGGCTTTTGAAAACGGAGTTTGAGTAGCGCTAACCTCCCATAGAGAAGTGTTATTCTCAACTTTAAATAAAGTGTTTAAATCCTCTGGTTCTAAAGCTCTTAACTTTATATATTTTCCTAATAAATTAATCATTTAGATTTCAATTTCTCCTTTAAAAACATAGGTGGCTGGGCCGCTTAAGATGATATTTTTATAATGATTTTGATCCAATTCAAATGATACAGATAAATTTCCCCCTATTGCTTTTACAAAAATGTGATTATCTTCTATTTTTTTAGTGAAATGACTGGCGATGGCTGCCGCAGTAACACCAGTACCACATGCTAAAGTTTCATTTTCAACACCCCTTTCAAAAGTTCTGATTTTTAGAGTGTTATTGTTTAGTTGTTCAATGAAATTCACATTGGTGCCTTCTTCAAAATAGGGTGCTCCATGCCTTATCTTTTGACCTTGTGTATAAACGGGAAAATTATCAAGATCATCTACCAAAGCAACATGGTGAGGAGAACCAGTATTTAAAAACACATGATCTGGATAAACTTGAATATCTCTAGTTGTAAGATCATTCATTTTTAGTCTAACTTCATTGTTTTCTATGGTCGCCTGGTAGATACTGTTTGAGGCTTCAAATGTGGTTGAATTGTCTATGAGTCCAATAAATTTTGCAAAAGCCACAATACATCTACCACCATTACCGCACATAGAACCAAGTTTACCATCGGCGTTATGATATGTCATCTTAAAATCTGCTTGTTGAGATGTTTCTAAAAGCATAAACCCGTCTGCACCAACACCAAATTTCCTATCGCAAATATGTTTAATTTGTTTAAAATTTTGGCGAGGAAACTGTTCATTTTGGTTATCTATAATTACGAAATCATTACCCGCTCCCTGGTATTTGTAAAATGTATATATCATTCAGCAAATGTACTAATTCTGGTTATATTTTTGGCTTGTTAAATTAACGTTAAAGGGTGGTTTAATATATTAAATTGCTTTAATTTTGAGTAAAAGTTAAATTAAATATGATGAAAAAAATATTAAGTTTAGTAATGGTTTCAGCATTGGGAGGGGCTTTAACTTTAGGGTCTTATTTATTATTTTTTAAACAAGATGTTGCTTTTCAACAACCTGTAAATACCTTACCAGTTGTTAATACTAACTTTGGTTCTTTGGCCGCAGCAGCTCCGGCAGAAGAAACAGATTTCACCAAGATTGCCAATCAAGCGGTGCATGCTGTAGTACATGTTATGAATGTTTCGGTAGCTAGATCAAATCCTAATTCAATTTTCGAATTTTTTTACGGGCAACATTCTGGTAGAGAGCAAATGGTGGTGGGTACAGGTTCTGGAGTAATTATATCTCCAGATGGATATATTATTACCAACAATCAT
>JAUIJW010000260.1 GCA_030431085.1 Bacteroidia bacterium | reverse complement strand
CGTCAAAACTATTAAAAGACGCCGTAGAAAAATTGAATTTATCTGCTAGGGCTCATCATCGTATTTTAAAAGTTGCCAAAACCATTTCGGATCTTGAGCATGCCAATCAAATTAAGCCCCATCATATTGCAGAAGCTATTCAATATCGCAGTTTAGATAGAGAAGGTTGGCTAGCTTAATTTTAAATAATGACGCTACAATTATTGGCAGAGGATTTGAAAATGGCCTCAACCACTCTAATATCACGCAAACCTTCTTCGCCAGGTACTAATAACTCTTTGTTTTGCATAATAGCTAATGCGTCATCGTCCATTTGTTTAGCTTGTTGATTATTAAGGCTGTAATTGATTAAACTGCCATCAGATATTTTGCCTTTATTACCATTATAGGCTGAATGAGGTTGCATTTTAAGCCAACCTTTTTCATAATTTATATGTAAATAATTCATACGAATTCCAAAACTTGTTTGGCAAGAAGCCAATGCTCCACTTGGAAATGTTAGCATAAATTGCATGGTCTCTTCTACTTCATGGTAAATGTCTGGTCTGGTAGTAGAGGCTTTGGCAATTACAGAAATAGGCTCCTCTCCTGTACCCAATCTCGCTCCTTGAATGGCGTAAACCCCCATATCTAATGTGGCACCCCCGCCAAGTGCTTTATTCTGTTTCCAGTGGTTGGTATTACTATCTTTATAACCCGCTGCAGAGGTAATCATTTTTACCTTACCGAACTTTTTATTTTTGGCTAAATTTATATAAGTCTGGATGTTGGGATCGTGTTGGCATCGATAACCTATAGCCAATTTTACTTTATTATCTTGAGCGGCCTTAATCATGGCTTCACATTCTGCTACTGTCTTAGCCATAGGTTTTTCGCACCATACATGTTTGCCAGTTTGAGCAGCTTTTATGGCAAACTTAGCGTGCAATGATGGCGGTAGTACAATATAAATTACATCAATGTCTTGATTGTTCGCAATGTTATCAAAGTTATCATAATTGTATATGTTCTGGTCTTTGATATTGTATTTTTTCTGCCATACAGGGATTTTTTCTGGACTCCCAGTAACGATACCAGTTAATTCGCAAAATTCAGTTAATTGAAGTGCAGGTGCTAATAAATCTCTACTGTAGTATCCTAATCCAACAAGGGCAACACCTAACTTTTCTTTTTTAGGTTGAGTGGCTGAAAGTAAAACGTTTGGAGAAAAAGCAGATGCGGTCATAATTAATCCAGTTTTTTTAATAAAATCTCTTCTTTGTTGAGTCATTGAAATTATAAATATTTAAAAATTAAAGTTATAAAGTTAGAATAATTTATAGAATTCATTAAAGATGGGCTTTAATGATAATATTTACTTTGTTTTTTTGAATTATTTACTGAATCAATAACACTCTGAATTCCTTGTTTTTTATAGTATTTTAGCAGGAATAAATAAGTATTTAATTTAAACTGTTTTTATGAAAAAAAATCTTTGCTTAATCTTCACTTTAATGGCAGTAGTTATGCTACATGCACAAAACCCACTAATTAATAACCCAAGCCTTAACCATGATGGTACTAAAATGGCATTTAATTATCAAGGGGATATCTGGATAGCACATAGCGATGGATCGGATAGCAGGCGAATTACGGTTCATGAAGCCAATGACACCAATCCGTTGTGGACTGCAGATGGGAAATCTATTGTTTTTCAAAGTAATAGGTTTGGTAACTACGACCTTTATATCATGCCTGCTGTAGGCGGAAAACCAGAGAGGTTAACATATCATTCGGCAAATGATTATGTTACCTCAGTGGCTAAGGATGGAGAAATTTTGTTCGAAACCAAAAGAAATTTCAGTCAAATAGAAAGAGATTTAGAAATTCAAACTATTTCAAGTCAAGGTGGTACTCCAAAGTTGAAGTTGCACGCTTTGGGTAGTGATGCGGTACTCTCGCCTAATAAAAAATTAATAGCTTTTGTTAGAGGTACTTGTAGAATTGAGAGAGAAGCTTATACAGGTTCGGCTAATCGGGATATTTGGGTTTATAATATAGCCGAAGACCGTTACCATCAGCTTACCAATTTTAATGGAAATGACTATTTACCTAAATGGGGAGATGATGAGACATTATATTTTTTAAGTTCTAGATCTGGCCGATATAATATCCATAAAGCCACAATAGAACAAACCGGTAAAGGGATAATTCAAAAGGAGGCTTTAACCCATTTTGATAAGATGGGAGTATACGGT
>JAUIJW010000052.1 GCA_030431085.1 Bacteroidia bacterium | reverse complement strand
TGTAAATGGGCTGATGGAATCGACTTTGAACAACCTTCAAAAAATAGAAGACCTAAGAGTTATTAGTAGAACGTCTGTAGAAAAATTTAGAAATTCTCAATTAACAATCCCAGAAATTGCAAAAGAACTCCAAGTAAATTATATCATCGAAGGTAGCGGACAACGTGTTGATGATGAGGTGCTACTAAATATCCATTTAATTGAAGTCTCAAAAGACAAACCCATTTGGATAGAACAGTACCAGCATAAAGTGGTAGATATTTTCAACTTGCAAAACGAGGTTGCTAAAAAAATATCAGTTGCCATTGAAGCCACTGTTACGCCTGCAGAGATGGAGCAAATTGATAAAAAACCTACGCAAAGCCTAGAAGCATACGACTACTATCTACAAGCACTAGAACCTTATCATAAAGAAACCAAAGAAGGTTTAGAAAAGTGTATCCCCTTGTTTGAAAAAGCAATAACATACGACCCACAATTTGCCCTCGCTTATTCTAAAATTGCTATCGCCTACTATTTTTTAGATGTGCATCAAAAAGAAAAACAATACACCGAGGTTATTAATAATTATGCAGACAAAGCTTTACTCTACGACTCGAAATCAGCTGAAAGTTTAATTGCCAAAGCGCTATATTATATGAATAATGAGGAGTATCGATTGGCCGTGCCGCACCTAGAAAAAGCTTTAGAATACAACCCCAATTCTTCAGCAGTGGTGCAAATGCTATCCAATTTATATGCCTATAACCTTCCCAATACCTCTAAGTTTTTAAAAAATGCTTTAAAAGGAATTCAACTAGATATTGCAGCCAACGACTCTATAGGTAAAAGTTATATTTATTTACAGCTTAGCAATGCCCTCATTCAAAATGGGTTTAAAGAGGAGGCCATGAAGTATATTGATTTATCTCTAAATTACTATCCAGAAAATGATTATGCGCCTTATTTGAAAATATTTATTCAGTTAGCTAAGGATAATGATTTAAAACTGGCAACTCAATCCTTAACTAAAGAATTGGAGAAAGACACCACTCGAATTGATATCATGCAAGAGGTGGCCAAATTGTATTATTATCAAGAAGATTATACAAATGCATATAATTACTACAAAAAATATGTGGCTATCAAACAAAAACAAGGTTTAAATGTTTATCCACATGAAGATCTTAAAATAGGTATTGTTTACGAAAAAATGGGATACCCAGATCAAGCCGAACAGTTCTACAAAGCGTATGCCCTTTATTGCAAAAATGACCAATCTATTTACCAACCTGCAAGTATGGCCATGCTATACCTACGCCAAAAAAAGTTTGACCTAGCTATTGAGCAATTAAATGCTTTTGGAAACAATTCTGGCTATCAGTATTGGATGTTAATCTTTCTTGAACAAGATCCATTAATGAAGTCTTTAAAAAATCATCCTGGTTATGACCACGTAATTCGACAAATTGAAAATCAGTTTTGGGAAAACCAAAAACAACTAAAAAAATCATTAGAAGACAACGGACTTATTTAATCGCACAGTTCCTTATATCATAGTTTAAAATAAAACCTCAATATACCACTCAAATCTTCCATTGGCTAATTTTTATTTACATTATAATTGTAATCTAAACTAGTTCTACATAACAAAGTGTTTATTAGAATGGTGGAATACCTTATAATTTCAATTATTAATGTTTGAATTGTCAAAAAACATCTTTAACTAGAAGATTATAATTTCAATGTCTTACCATCCTAAAATCAACTACATGAAAATCAAATAATTAATCTTCTACACCATCACTGGAGGCCTGCTGTTAAGTTGCGGGAGTGCCAATGTTAAAGATAGTCAAACTATAATTTGGAATAAAACTATACCATCAGGCAGTCAAATTGCTGTCAATATTCCAGCAAAACAGGGCGAGATGAGTGAAGCAGTGGTGCAATCTTATTCTCATGCAGATTTATTAACCGATTCTATTCCCGGTATAAGTTTAGACAAGGCCTACAAATTTTTAACTGGTAAATCCCACAAAATCATCTTATTAGGAGTTATTGATTCAGGAATGGATATTGATCATGAAGACTTAAGTGAATTGGTTTGGACTAATTCTGAAGATAATAGTTTTAATAACCAAGACGATGATGATAATGGTTACGTAGATGATGTACATGGCTGGAATTTCTTAGGAGGAAAACGGGGCGAAGCCGTTTATGCTCAAAACGAATTAACACGTGAATACAATAGGTATGATAAGCGATTTTCAAAAGTATTACCAGAATCTTTATCTGATCAACAAAAAGTAGAGTATGATAAATATCAAGCCTTAAAGCAGCGTTATGAAGCCGAATATGGCCAGTACAAAGGGATGTACGATCAATATAGTGGCGTTGTAGCTAATATGGAGGCTGCTGACAAGAAAATAAAAGAGGAACTCAAAAAAGAGACCTATACGCTAGAAGAGGTTAAAGCACTACCAGATTCTCCAGAAAAGCAAGCCATATTGAATGTGTTGAAAACTGGAGTGACTATTGAACAAACCAAAGCCCAGCTCTATCCAGCAATGGCACAGTTAAAAGAGCTAGTAGAGATAAAATACAACAGAAATTTTCATGGACGCGCCACCCATGACGATCCTTTCAATATTAGCGATGTGCCATATGGCAATGGTTATGTTAAAGGCGATCCAAACATTGAAAGCCATGCCACACATGTTGCAGGCATTATTATGGCATCAAGAAATAATAACAAAGGGGTTCAGGGTGTTACCAATGACGTTAAATTAATATCTGCAAGAACCATCCCTAAAGGAGATGAGTACGATAAGGATGTGGCTCTAGCCATTCGTTATATGGTAGATGCAGGTGCTAAAGTCATTAATATGAGTTTTGGCAAAAGTACCTCTCCAAATCCAGAATGGGTGTATGATGCCATGAAATATGCAGCCAGTAAAGATGTACTTATTGTACGTGCAGCAGGTAACGATGGTCGAGATATTGATGTAGATGACTATCGCATTTATCCTAACGATGCTATGGACAACAAAGTAGAATTTACCAATAATGTAATTACAGTTGGCGGAAGTACGCGCTTCTTTAATGAAAAGCTTGTTGGCGATTTTTCAAATTATGGTAAACTAAACGTTGATATTTTTGCACCAGGAGACCATATTTATTCTTCTGTTCCCAACAATAGTTATGATTATAAAAATGGCACCTCTATGGCTACACCCGCGGTTTCTGGAGTTGCAGCTTTGATACGCGCCTATTACCCAGGCCTTTCTGCACCTCAAGTAAAACAAATTCTAATGAATTCTGGAACCAAAGTTGATATGGAAGTATTTGTTCCTAAAACCAAGGGTAAAGAAAAGAAAAACTTCAGCGAGATGTCTGTTTCAGGAAGACTACTTAATGCATATAATGCGGTTAGAATGGCAGATCAAGTGGTGAACAATTAAACCAAAATAATCATTAAGCATCTAAAACCATCCCTTCTTCATTTTTCGGCAATTTTGAAGGGATAGATGCAATTGTTTTATTATTTGATATTATGGAGCGTTTTTAGGTTATAATTTCGTTATGCTTGAAGCAGCTTCATTAACTAACCTTATCGCTACTTTTTTTTTAGATTTCGAATAAATTTAAGTCATTGTTTTTAGTGACTATTGGGTAATAGACCTTGTTAAGACATGTTTATTTTACCTCTATAGCATCTGAGGGATACCATTCGCCCGCAAACCAAGGCTCTAAAGGACCATATAATCTAAAAATGGTATTCCATCCCTTTCCTGGTATAGTCTGAATCCAGTTGTTTTCAAAGCCCTCAGGTGCCGATGGCCCAATGTATATATCCCAACTTCCATCTTCATTTTGAACTAATCCCTCTTTGTTGTTGTCAATTCCAGGAAACTGTTGATCGGTTTGAAGCATAGAACGGGTTTGGTTATCATAGATTGTAAATGACCAAAAGTCTTTCATTGGCGGATTGGCAGGAACATTGAATTTATAGGTTTTACTTCCGTCAAATGTATTCCCATTCACATCAGAATAAGCGATCGAGTATTGCGAACCTTTACCAATTATTTTCATTGACATGGCAGGGGTAATCCCAGTAGCATAAAAATGAAAAGCACTTCGTGCGTCTAACAATCGCACTCCCTCATGTTCGAATAAATAACTTTTATAGGCTAATGGATTTAACCATTGCGTGCCAGGGAACTTAAATAAATATTCACTTCGAGGTTTAGCCATTTGGGTTCTCACTATAGCACTTCCAATCTTGGAGGCTTCTTTTAAGATCTCCTTCATTCTGGCATCGGGTTGAAATTCTTCTCCTTTTTTAATTCCAATTGCTGCCAAAGTACCCAGTATTTCAGCATTTTCTCCATCGGCTGGCTCGGCCTGTATTACATCATTTATTTCTTTGTAAATATCTTCATCCATTTTATGAATGGTATTAAATTCTTTACCCGATACATTCACAAAATTCATTGCAGGTGGGTTGTCTTTTTGTGATAAAGGATATATTTTAAATGTTTGTTTAGTTGCCATAACAGCAGGCTGCGGGTCGCCGTCTTTCTGAAAACCACGCCAAATCACCCAGTGTCCGTATGTATTAGCTTTAGACACAAAATAACCTTCAGGAACATCACCATCATAACCCGGAGGCAGAATTAAAAATTGACCTCCCTGAGCTTTGTCTGGACCAAGTCGGCCAAAGTCGGCCACATATTTAAAGTAATGGTCATCGATAATGCCTAATACATCGGGTGGTGTTTCAATTACCATGGGTTCATCTCCCAATTCCAACCATGACATCATATAAACAGATGTTGTATTCGCCGTTAGGAAAAGCGCCTTAGAATCCATTAGTTCTTCGAAAATTAAAGCCGTTTTATTAGCTGGCCCAAATGATAAAATACCTTTCTTCATAGCTTCCATGGATGCAATATGAATTCCCTTTGTATAAGCATCTACTGCGTTAATCAAATCCAAATAGTCGTATATTTTATTTTCTGTTTCGGGTAACGGAACCCCATCAAAGAATTTTAAAGCTCCAAGTTTATCAGACTCAATAATATTAGGGCTTTCAATACCATCAGGTATATCTGTAGTCATTTTCATTTTCACCTCAGCAGTAACTTCTTCAAGTTGAGCACCTTGGTTGGCTACTTTATCTGAACAGCTTGCCATAAGTAGGCCACCCATTAAAAAAATTACTAAGAAGTAGTTATCAATTTTCATCATGATTATGTTGTTAGTCTATGAATTGCTAATATATTAATTAACAACGTATTATTTTAAAATAAATAATTAAATACTCATATGAATAGTATCCTTGAATATTTTTTCGCACCTTAAAACGCCCCTTTTACAATTGCTAAAAAGATTGACTAGGTGAGGCTTCTGGAAAAAGCTACATTACTTTAACCCTTTAAAACAAAGGTTTTTTTAAAGTCGATTAAAGGTATTAGATAGCAAGAGAATGAGAATCTATTTAAAGCAAAAAAACCTCAGTAAATTACTGAAGCCTTTCATAATCTAACTTTTTCATTATTAACTACTTACTGTTAACAACACCACTATTGTTTATGTTTTATTTGCGGTCTGGATGAGATGTCTTTTAAAGCTTTACAAGCTGTATTAAGAAAATAGCGCACTTAAAGCGCCCTATTTCTTAAATACAGTATAACTACATTTCAAAAATACAAACTTAGTACTTCATTATTTCTTAGGATACCAAATTTTTGAAGTACCCAATGTACCATTAAACTCATATGGAGCTTCATCATAATAATCTATTGAAACTGGCGAACCCAAATCACTACCTAAATCAAGACAGTCATTGGCTGTAAAGGCCAATGGCGCCGTCATAGGTACCTGACCAGATGCCACTTCTTCACTATTAACTTTAAGCGTGACATCCATTGCTGAACCTGGCTTCTTAGAAGCTAATCTAGAGATAACCTCGATGTTTACTTTTCCTTCTGGCAATTTGGTTTTCGATTTAATATGGGTTCTTTTAATCTCAAATAAATTATACTCATAACACAAGTAGCCATCTTTTATATAACAAGCCAACCCTCCTGAGAATCCACCAAGTGCATATAAAACACCTTCAGCATTTTTAGGCACTGTTACCTCCATACTTACATTATTATTAAACTTACCTAGTTTTGGAGCCGTAAATTCAGGCATACGCTCAATAGGACCACTAAAAGTCCAATCGGTGTAAGGTGTAGAAGGTGCGTCTTCAGGGTGATAAACAATAGACCATAAACCACCCCCTATTGGTAGGTTTTTATTCTTGGCAGATTCTATCAAAAACATACTTTTCATTTCTTCTAATTTTTTAGGATTTTTCTTTGCTAAATCATTGGCCTGACTCCAATCTTCTTCAATATTATATAACTCCCAAGTGTCTTCTTCAGGGTTCCAAGTAGCAGCACCTTCTGGCAGACCTGGTTTCCATGGAATACGAAGTCCAAATGCCGATGCAAACCAACCATCATAGTAAAGACCGCGACTACCCATGATATCAAAAAATTGGGTTTTTCTGGTTCCTTCTGCAGTTGGATCTGCAAATGTATATTCAATGCTTACCCCATTAATAGGGTCTTGTGGAAAACCATTCACTACTTTTGGTTCTTCAATATTTACTACCTCATATATTGTTGGTACGATATCTATCACGTGGTGAAATTGTCGACGAGGTGTATTATCAGGCATAATTTTTTTAGGCCAGGCTATAGCCATTGGTTGACGCGTACCTCCAAAATGTGCAGCCACTAATTTTGTGGATTTGTACGGTGTAGAACCAGCCCATGCCCAACCAGCGTTATACATATTGTCTGTTTTTGGCGAGCCTAACACATCTAATCCACCTAGTTTGTCTAGGGCATCAATATGCTCTTGTATAGTTGTAACTATACCATTTTGAGCTAGCAATTCACTAATGGTACCATTTTGACCTTCTGCAGAGGAACCATTGTCTCCCCAGATATAGAAAATAAGGGTGTTGTCTAATTTACCCAAACGTTCTATTTCGTCGATAAGTAGCCCAGCATTATGGTCTGTATGTTCGCCATAGCCTGCATAAACTTCCATTAAACGGCTTTGAAAAGCGCGTTCGGATTCAGGGATTTCGTCCCAGCCGGTCATGGTTTCATCTCTTGGCGTTAATTTGGTGTCTTGTGGAATCCAACCTAATTCTTTTTGTCGTTTAAATGCGCGTACTCTATAGGCATCCCAACCATCATCAAATTTACCTTTGTACTTATCTGCCCATTCTTTGGCTACATGGTGTGGGCCATGAACAGCACCTGGTGCCCAATACATAAAGAAGGGTTTATCTGGTGCAAATGCTTCTTGTTCTCTAAGCCATTTAATAGCATCTTCTGCAATATCTTCGGTTAAATGGTAATAATCATGACCTTGAGTTGTTTCAGGGTGTTCTACAACTGTTGTATTACGCACTAAATGTGGCTCGTATTGCGATGCTTCGCCTGCTAAAAACCCGTAAAAATATTCGAAACCATAGCCTGTAGGCCAATAGTCAAAAGGTCCTTTGGAGGTTGTTAATTCTGCTGGTGTGTTATGCCATTTTCCAAATGCACTAGTGTTATATCCATATGCTTTTAAAACTTCGGCAACAGTGGCCGAAGTTTTAGGTATCGTTCCACTAAACCCATCCCAATCATTTGCTAGTTCTGCAATCTGTCCGTTACCAACTACCGTATGATTACGTCCAGTAAGAATGGACGCTCTCGTTGGTGAACACATGGCTGTTGAGTGAAAACGGTTATAAGATATTCCCATTTTTGCAACACGACTTAAGTTTGGCGTGTTTATTTCTCCTCCATAGGTAGAAGGCGTAGCTGGACCTGCATCATCAACAAGTATGATTAAAATATTTGGAGCATCTTTCGTAAGACGTTCTTTTGCTTCTCTTGCACTGTAAGTAGAAGTTTGCATGGTAAGTCCAGCTTCACTTGCGGAAGGTGTTGGCGGAAAAGGCAATACATCTTGCGCTTGTATGTTTGCTATAAATAAGCAAGGCACAAAGACCAGCGTTAGTATTTTTTTACAATAGTTTTTCATTAGTTTTAAAATTTATTGGTTAATAATTAGGTTAGCATGTCATATTGTAATATAGTTTATTTTTATTGGAGTTGTTTATTTCTTTTCTTTTTCCGGTTAAAGCATTTGTAACAAATGTTAAATTTAACCTGAAGGTATTGTTTTTAAATCGTTGTATTAATCCGTAATCAACACCATACTTAAAATTTAACTGCATTCTACTAGGTCAAACCCGACAACCAGCATTAAATAACAACGAACTCTTTTGGTTATGGATGGAAGAATCCCAGATAACTTCATTGCCCTAATCATCTGAGACTTACCAATTGTGAGCTCCGTGAACTCCAACCCCTAACCGCTCTGATAAATATTGACTAATTCCGTATTCTAAAGAAAATCGGTTGCCAGGTGTTAAATCTCTATCTTTTATCTTCCCATTCATTTCATAAGTTACTCCTATGATTATTGTAGGTGGACCTATCATTTACATGGTAATAATAGGTAAATCCCAGCAATTCACATGTCCAAAACCCTAAGCCAAGGTTATCATCTGCACCTGTTTCGTACCTACCCGTTGGAGTGGTAAGTCTATATGTAAAAGTGACATCGAAAGTTTCAAGATTCCAACCCAATGCTAAAGGTGTAAAACAAAAATCATATCTCATGTTATTATTTTTATTTTACTTAAATGCAGTAGTGATTATTATCAACTACTAATAAACTTAAGCACTATTCCATAACATTATATTGTATAAAAATAGTTTAGTAAATGTAATAAAAACAAATCAACTTTATTAAAATACTGTTACATGATCTTAGGTTAAATTTGATCTATAATTTTTGTAAATCTTTGGTATTAAATAGCAAGAGAATGAGAATCTATTTAAAACAAAAAACCTCAGTAAATTACCGAAGTCTTTCATAGGTTAACTTTTTCATTATTAACCACTTACTGTTAATAACATAACTATTGTTTATATTTTATTTGCGGTCTGGATGAGATGTCTTTAATGCTATTTATTATTGTAAAAAACATATGGCCATTTATAAAGAAATTTATATCTTAATTAAGTTAAAAAGGCTTGCTTTTCAACTAAGCTCTTTATTGTATACTAGCATTTTATTTCCAGTAGGATTAATTTATGAGCTATGATGATTACTTACTTTTTCAGCCTTTCGGCAACTTCATCATAGTATTCCTGTGTTACTACTTCAGTCCAGGTAGTAGGTTGTCCACCACCATAAAGGGCTAAATATGTCACATCACTAAATTTAGTTGACGAATGCCAGTGCTCCGTACCTTTTTCGCATTTAATTACATCGCCTTCTCTCAAAACGATAGGCTCATTACCTCGCTCCTGATAATATGCCTCTCCATTCACAATGATAAGGACTTGCGCAGAATTATGCTTGTGCCAGTCTAGTGTTGAGTTGGCTTTAAAAGCTGCTTTAGTAATATTATAGCCCAATTCTTGGTCATCGTGAATAATAGCATTTAACCACGCTTCTCCTATGTAATGCGTATTTGGTGCTTTTGTTCCCTCCGTAAGATATGAGGAAACGTTATATTCAGAATCCTGTGAAAATCCCAAGGCAAAGACCAAAACAAACAGTAACAAAATTGTTTTTTTCATTTTCTATTTCTTTAATTTTTAGATGTTTCGTACTTGCTTACAATGTTTTTGCATATGACGATGTTGGGTCAAAAAAGAGCAATTAATTTCTTATTTGCAATTATTTTTAAATTTCCAACTACTTTAATTCTTTACTCTTTAAAATGAGTTACTCATTGTAAGGTGTTATTTTTGAATCATCAAATTTTTAAAGCTTCCCTTTGAATTGTTACCTGTCCACAATCCGATTACATCTGATTTTTGGTTTTCCAACCTTTCAACTGATAATAATTTAGTATTTGTTTTTAAATCAATGATTTGAATACTGCTGTCTTCAATTTCAATTCTTATTTTAAACCACTCTGTTGGAACTGGTTTTCTTGGGAACTCGGCTTCATATATACCTTTAAAATTAGTTCTTAAAAATTTCCAAGTATTTTTTGGGTGGCTGATATATTGTATAGCATGTTCTCTCCTAATTTTATCCTCCGACTGAAAGTTAAACGGTCGAAAATAAACAGCTTCATAAGTTGAATCGTTCTGAATATTAAATGCTATACCTACAAAACTTCTTCCAGGTGCATCTTCTCCTTTTAATTCAACATCAATAGCGCCCTTGTTAAAATCGATCTTTTTCAAAATAGCCAATCCTACTCCTGCTTTGTGATTAAGTTCTAATGACTTGGTATTGATAAAAATGAGCTCCCTATTGACCAGTTTGAGATTTTTTTCAGCAAACCCAATTTCAATTGTATTTTTTGTGCAACTAAGAATGAATAATGACAGAAATAAAATGGAAAGGGTTTTAATATTCATAATTTTAAAATCAATTGTTAATGAATGACAACAACTATTATTTTTTTAAAATAGTTTAGTAAATGTAATAAAAACAAATCAACTTTATTAAAATACTGTTACATGATCTTAGGTTAAATTTGATCTATAATTTTTGTAAATCTTTGGTATTATGCTACTTAATCTAGTAATTAAATGAGTCTCATGAGCTTTTACAGCATCATACCCCTTTTACACTTGCTAAAAAAGATTGACTAGGTGAGACTTGTAAAAGAAGTTAATTGGCTATAACCCTTTAAACAAAGGGTTTTTAAAAATATGCGGTATTAAATAGTAAGAGAATAAGAATCTCTTTAAAAACAAAAAAACCTCAGTAAATTACTGAAGTCTTTCATAGGCTAACTTTTTATTCATAACGAGTTACTGTTAATAACGTCACTATGTTTATGTTTTATTTGCGGTCTGGATGGAGTGTTTTTTATATTCAATCATAGTCTATATCAAGAAATACGTATAGATACTCCCCCAGTTTTGGTACACCATTCAGTTTATTGATATAAATGCAATATTTCAGTTCAGTATGCACTCACATATATCACAATATTAACGTGTAGATATATCCGCCTAATTGCGGTTATATTTATAGTATCGTCTTTATAAGGTATCTTTCTCTCCAATGCTAAATATTTTTTTTAGCCATTTATTTTTTTTCTCTGAATCTGTTAAAACGACAGAACCAAAATAGTATTTATGTTTAAATTTAATTCCTGTGAACCTAAAAATATCCTTCATCATTCTACCTCCCGGATCTTTATCTATCCATTTCATAAGAATAGGAGGCGCATCCATTGTTGAAATAATTGAAGCCGTTCTGCCAACAAGTAGTTTTTCAACATTTGGAATTTTGCCTAAATACGGTTTATGGTATTTGAAAGCAAAGTGAGAAATAATAATAACCTCTAGAAATAATTTAAGTAAGGCTGGAGGAGAAGCCCAATACGTTGGGTAAGCAAACACTAGGTGATCACTCCATAATATTAATTCTTTAGACTTTCTCAAATCTTCAGAATCAGGAATAGAATCATGATTTGTATCCCATGTATATTTTAGCCAAGGTTCTAAATCTAAGTCATGTAAGTTTAATATTCTTATTTCCACTTTGTTTTTATAAGCTCCCTCCAAATATTTTTCGACCAGTTGATTGCAAAAACTATCTTCTCTTGGATGTGCTTTAATCATTAGTATATTTTTCATGCTAATTATAATTGATGCTTAATACAATTGTACCAATTAAATCATACGTTATCCTATGACTTATTGTTAAACAAAGATTATTTAGTAAATGTAGCAAAACGAAATAACTTAATGAGGACCTCACTTTATTTCAAGTAGAACCAGGTGTAACGTTTTTGCAATACCATGATAATTGAAAGCTCAAACCTTGAGATTTCTTCACACCTTAAAACACCCCTTTTACACTTGCTAAAAAAGATTGACTAGGTGGGACTTGTAAAAAAAGTTAATTGGCTATAACCCTTTAAACAAAGGGTTTTTAAAAATATGCGGTATTAAATAGTAAGAGAATAAGAATCTCTTTAAAAACAAAAAAACCTCAGT